>JAJYPS010000082.1 GCA_021795215.1 Actinomycetes bacterium | reverse complement strand
TTGCCTATCGCGATCCGTTCACCCTGCTCGTCGCGGTCGTGCTTTCGGCCCAGGCCACGGATGCGGCGGTGAACCAGGCGACGCGGACGCTGTTCGCGGCGGCTGCCACCCCGGCCGCGATGGCTGACCTCGGCGACGGGCGGGTGGGCGAGGACGTCACACGGAACATCCGCACGGTGGGAGCGATCCCCGAGCGCCTGGCTGGCCGGCAGGTTCCGGAGCTGGTCGAGCTGCGGGGCGAGCTGTACATGCCCGTGGCCGCGTTCGAGCAGCTGAACCAGCGGGCGTCGGATGCCGGGCAGCGTACTTTCGCAAATCCCCGCAACGCGGCGGGCGGTTCCCTTCGCCAGAAGGACCCCTCGATCACCGCTTCCCGAGAACTGGCGTTCTGGTGCCACCAGCTTTCCAGCCTGGGGGAAGCGCCTCTGCCGCCGACCCACTCCGAGGGGCTGGCCCTGATGGGCGATCTCGGGCTGCCGGTCAACCCGGAGATCGAGAGGGCCGTAGGGCTGGACCGAGCGGCCGAGTATTGCCATCGTTGGCAGCGGGACCGCCACAGCATCCCTTACGACGTCGACGGCGCGGTGATCAAGGTGGACCGCCTGTCGGACCGGGCGGAGCTGGGAGCCACTTCGCACGCCCCCAGATGGGCGATCGCCTACAAGTTCCCACCCGAGGAGAGGACCACCAGGCTCGAACGGATCATGGTGTCGATCGGGAAGTCCGGCAAGGCCACGCCGTTTGCCGTGCTGGACCCGGTGTCCGTCGGCGGTTCCACCGTAGGTCTGGCGACGTTGCACAACGAGTCCCAGGTGAAGTCGAAAGACGTCCGACCTGGCGACATGGTGGTGGTGCGCAAGGCGGGCGACGTCATTCCGGAGGTGGTCGGTCCTGTGCTGTCCGCCCGGCAGCCCGGCTTGCCCGAGTGGCAGTTTCCCACCGCATGTCCTGCCTGCGGAGGGGAGCTGGTGCGGGTGGACGGCGAGGCGGACACGTTCTGCACCAACGTCCACTGCCCCGCCCAGAGGCTGCAGCGCATAGTCCACTACGCCTCCAGGGCCGCGATGGACATCGAGGGCCTGGGAGAGTCACGCGTCGCCCAGCTGGTCGATGCGGGGCTGGTGTCGGACGCGGGCGACCTCTACCGGCTCCAATTCGAGCATCTGCTGCCCCTGGATGGATTCGGCAGGGTTTCTGCGGCCAACCTTGTGTCGGCGATCGACCGGTCCCGGCAACGGCCGCTGCACAACGTGCTGTTCGCGTTGGCAATCCCGCACCTGGGAGCGACCGGTTCCCGGTTATTGGCCACCGAACTGGGGAGCCTGGACCGGATCGCCGCTGCCGACGTGGCCACGCTGGCCGCCGTCGGTGGCATAGGACCCAAGATCGCCGAATCGGTCGTGCGGTTCTTCTCGTTCCCCTCGAACGCGGAGTTGCTGGAGAAGCTGCGGGTGGCCGGCGTGGCCACCCAATCGGAGCAGCCGCCGCCGGTCGAGAAGACGCTCGGGGGCATGTCCGTCGTGGTTACCGGAACGCTGGGCTCCTACAGCCGGGACGAGGCGGAGGAAGCGATCAAGGCCAGGGGAGGCAGGTCGCCGGGGTCCGTATCCGCTCGGACGACGGTCGTCGTGGCGGGGGAGTCGCCCGGCGTCTCCAAGCTCTCACGAGCGGATGAGCTCGGCGTGCCGGTCGTGGACGAGGAAGGCTTCCGGCACCTGCTCGAAACCGGCAGCCTGCCGGAACGGGCGCACCAGGAGAAGCCGGGATAGAGTCGGCCATCCCGGCCGGCGGGCGCCCAGGGATCTCGGCGGCCGGCGGGCGCCCAGGGACCTCGGTCCCGACATGCGGACGCACCGGGCCACCACCGGGAGTACGGCCCTACCGGTGGACATCGTCGAGCTGCCGGAGCCACTGTTCGACGCAGCGGTCCGACTGTGGCACGACTCGGGTCTCACTCGGCCGTGGAACGATCCGGACGAGGACCTGCGCCGCGCGGTACGAAGTGCGGGCTCGACTGTGCTGGCGTGCGTGGCCGAGGGGCAGCTGCTCGGCACTGCGATGGTCGGCCACGACGGCCACCGGGCGTGGGTGTACTACGTCGCCGTGCGGCAGGACCAGCGCCGCCGCGGGCTGGGTCGCCGGCTCATGTCGGCATGCGCCGACTGGGCTGCGGGCTGCGGAGTGCCGAAGGTTCAGCTCATGGTCAGGACCGGGAACGAGCCGGTTCTCGCCTTCTACGAGCGCCTCGGGTTCCAGACGGAGCAGGTGGTGGTCCTCGGACGTCGTCTCCTGTAGGGCGCGGATATGCGTTGGCGGCCCTGGAGGTGGGCAGCTGAACAGCTCGGAGCCGGCAAGGCGGATCGCTAGGACTGCCCGCGTCTTGCCGCCAGTGCCGCCATGAGGGCTTTCAGAGCGGAAAGCGGACGTGCCATGACCGTGATCGAGCTGATCCTCCCCTCGTCGTCCACCTCCAGCAGGTCGATGCCATGCACGACATGCTCACCGACGTTCGCCTGGAAGCGCAGCCCACTCGCCGTACCGTTTTCGTTGGTGAGAACATCTACGTGCCGAAACTGGTCGAACACGGTATCGAGTGCGATCAGCGCCTCCGTGACCGCCTGTCGGCCCACGAGGGGCTGGTCGGACATCGGGTTGAACATGCGAATGTCCGGCGCCATCTCTGCAGCCGCTCGCGCGACATCACGTTCGGCGGCAGCCGTCCGGAAGCGGTCGATCGCCGAACCCCCCGTCATCTTGCGTGGTGCTCCTCGGTAGGTACCGAACGACCATCGATTGCCTTCCGGATCCCGCAGTGAAAAATCCCGAGACCCGTAGTCCGTTTCGTGCAGACCGGCGATTATTTCTGCGCCTGCGGACCGGACCTTCTCGTACAGCTCGTCCGGTGTGTCGGTGACGAGGTAAGCACCGAAGCTGCCCGGTTGTACCGGCCAACTGTCGGCCGTGCCCTCGGGCGCGGCCGAGCCCAGCATCACCCCACCTCCGGGAGGCCAAGCCAGTTCTGCATGGTGCACGATCTCTCCGTCCGAATAGACGACCGTCTCTTGAAAGCCGACGACGTCAACAAGGAAGCGGATGAGCCCGTGAGCATCGCCTGCGCGAAGGGTGGGCCACACTTGGGGTGCTGGAGCCATTTCGGTCATGCACCCGAGGTTCGCGCCGCGGGTCACACGGTGTATTGCACTTTTCCGAACTCCGTGTCCAGCCACTGCTTTGGTGGGAGCTCCGCCATCTGCAGGAACTCCCGGCTCATGTGCGCTTGGTCGAAGTATCCGCACGAATGAGCGACACCGGCCAAATTGATGCCGCCCGTGCGCTGCAACATGCGGCGGGCCCGGTCGAAGCGGATCACCCGCCCCGCGACCTTGGGGGTCAGCCCGGTCTCCTTCCTCAGGCGGGTGGACAAATACCGTTCGCTCCAACCGACTTCGCCTGCGAGCGTGTGGACCGCCACCCTGCCCCCGGTGTCGACAAGGCGCGCCCACGCCCACGCTACCTCCGCGGCGACCGGCGGTGCCTCTTGGAGTAGTCGGGCCAGAACCGAATCCACCTCCCGAAACCGGTTTGGCCAACTTCGGGCGGCGCGGAGCTTGTCGCCCACCTCGCCTACGGCCGAACCGAGCAGCACCTCTGCCGGCAGGTCGACCTTCGCAATCTCTCCCGCCGGCATGTTCAGCAGCCTGCGTGCGCCAAGAGGGAAGAGATGTACCTGGATGCCCGACTGCGCTCCGTCGTGGCGGATGTGTGCCGGAGTGACGTGCAACCCGCCGAGGAGAGCGTCGTAAGTCGAGGGCGCTCGCCCTGGATCGACGTGGCGGGTGACACGAAGGGGCTCGTGGATGGTGAAGATCAGCGTCAGGTAGGGAGACGCAAGTCCGCGATGCAGTGCTGGAGCCACGCCCCGCTGGTGGTAGCCGGAGTAGAAGGCGACGACTCCTTCCAGCGCGACAGACGGGCTGCCTCGTTCGTGCTCGTCGATTGTCTGCCCCATCGGCCAAGCATGGCGCAGCCCGAGCGGCCTTGCTTGGAGCGGTGTGGCGGTCAGCTGACGAGGCGGCCGCTACGACGACGCAGCAGGCAGCGACGGTGCCGAACTCGACCATGCCCTGATGTCGGCGTGCGAGCGCGAGCCCGCTACCCCGGCGTCACTGTGTCGGAGCAGCGGAACGGTACTTTCCAGACGGTGTTCCGTCCGGAGCCATGCCGCGCACCGATCCGGGTTAACCTCGCCGCGTGGCTGGATCGCACCTGCTGGACCAGGTGGGCCGTGTTCTCGGTGGCCGCTACCGGCTGCTGGCCGCCATCGGTAGCGGCGCGTCGGGTCAGGTCTACCGGGCGTGGGACACGTCTCTGGCCCGAGATGTGGCGATCAAGTTGCTGCACGCTCCACTGACGACGGACGGAGCGTTCCTGAGAAGGTTCCAGGCCGAAGCCCGTTCCGCTGCCGGTCTGTCGCATCCCAACATCGTGTCCGTGCTCGACTCGGGCGACGACAACGGCGAGCCGTACCTGGTGATGGAGTTCCTTGCCGGGGGCAGCCTGCGGGACATGCTCGACAGCGGTGCGCTGTTGGACCAGCCGCAGGTAGCCGCGCTGGGCCTGCAAGCCGCTTCTGCGCTCGCCTACGCCCACAGTCGAGGGGTGGTGCACCGTGACATAAAACCGGCCAACCTGCTGTTCGACCACCGGGGATCGCTTCGCATAGTGGACTTCGGGGTGGCGCGTGCGCTGGCGGAGGCGAGCTGGACTGAGCCGATGGGCGGCTTGGTGGGCACAGTCCGCTACGCGTCGCCGGAACAGGCCCTCGGTGCGCCGACGGACGGCAAGGCGGACGTGTACGCGCTGGGCCTGGTGATGGTCGAGGCCGTCACCGGCCGGCTGCCGTTCCTGTCCGACACGACCGTCGCCACGCTGATGGCCCGAGTGGGAACGGACCTCGGTTCCGTCGCCGAGCTGGGGGTGCTGGCCGGGATCGTCGAGTCGGCCACCCGCTGCTCGGTGGCACAGCGCAGCGACGCAGCATCGCTGGTCGGCCGTTTGCAGGCGGCGATGACGGGGTTGCCTTCGCCCGCGCCGCTTCCTCTGGTGCAATCGCCGAATCCGGCCGAGCCCGATCCCTTTGCCAGCACCCGTCACGGAGCGGCCGATCCGCCGGGCGGTACCAGAACCCACGAGGGAACGACCGTAGGTCCGCCAGACGGCTACGGGCACGGTGCCGGCGCTGCTGCGACGCTGCACGGAGGATCTCCGTTCGACACCGGCACGCTGCACGGCGGCTCTCCGCCCGGTGGCGAGCCTTCGGCCGAACCCGCTGCGATGCCCGGTGCGGCGGCTGCCCGCCGGCGACGGCGCCGCTGGCCGTGGATGCTGCTGGCACTGTTCGTCCTGGGGCTGGGTGTCGCCGGGGCTTCCTGGCTGTTGCTGCCGTCCTACCCCGAGCCGGGAGTGGTGGGCCTGACCGAGCAGAATGCCGCTGCGGTTCTCCGTCGATCGCATCTGCGGCTCGAAGTCGTCGGGCACCGGTACGACACCGCAGTCCGGGCGGGATCGGTCGCCTCGCAGTCTCCAGCGCCGGGAACGGCCCTCGGCGGCGGAGCCCAGGTGTCGGTCACCCTTTCCGAAGGACCACCGCCGAGGCCGGTCCCGAACCTTTCGGGCGACACCGGCCAGGCTGCGGCAGCCCAGCTGTCGGCGGCAGGCTTCGGCGAGTCCGTGTCGGACAGCTACTCCGAGACGGTCCCTTCGGGCCAGGTCATCTCGTGGTCGCCCTCCTCGGGGATGCACAGCTACGGCACGGTCGTCTCTGTGACGGTGTCCAAGGGGCCCAAGCCGAGAAAGGTGCCCTCCCTGAGCGGCGACGGGTTGGATCATGCACGCCGCCTGCTGGCGGCCCTGGGGCTCGGCGTTTCCAAGCAGGAGGTGTACAGCTCCTCCGTCAAGGCGGGCAAGGTGGTCGCCACCGTGCCGTCCGCAGGCCAGTCGGTCCAGCGGGGTTCCACCATTACCGTGGAAGTGTCCAAAGGGCCTCAAATGGTGGTCGTACCTCAGTTGTTCGGCCACGGCGAGAGCCGGGCAGCCGACATGCTCTCGCGGAGAGGCCTGAGTGCCGGCCCTGTGTACGGTCCGGACCCGACAGGGACGGTGCTGGCCTCGAACCCTTCGCCGGGCTCCAAGGTGCCCGTGGGTACGGCAGTGGCTCTTTACACGGTCTGAACAGTTCCAAGGGGAGGTTTTCATGGAGACAAGGATCCTCGGACCCGAAAAGCTGGAAGTGTCGGCGGTCGGGCTCGGCTGCATGGGCATGAGCGACTTCTACGGAGGCGCCACGGAGGAAGACCCGGTCCATGTGATCCACGCCGCGATCGACGCCGGTTGCAACTTCTTGGACACGGCCGACATGTACGGTCCATTCACGAACGAGCAGTTGGTAGGCAGTGCCGTCGCCGACAGGAGGGAGCAGGTCGTGCTGGCGACCAAGTTCGGCAACCAGCGGCGGCCGGACGGCAGCTTCGTCAGGGTCAACGGGACACCCGAGTACGTCCGGGAGGCCTGCGACGCCAGCCTCGCCCGACTGGGAGTGGACCACATCGACCTCTATTACCAGCACCGGGTCGACCCGACCGTCCCCATCGAGGACACGGTCGGCGCGATGGCCGAACTGGTCGCACAGGGGAAAGTCCGCCATCTCGGACTGTCAGAGGCCGGACCGGCCACCATTCGGCGGGCACACGCGGTTCATCCCATCACCGCTCTCCAGAGCGAGTACAGCCTGTGGACGCGGGACATGGAAGAGGAAGTGCTTCCTACGGTCAGGGAGCTGGGTATCGGTTTCGTCGCCTACAGTCCCCTCGGTCGGGGATTCCTCACCGGGAGGTTCCGCAGCATCGACGACCTACCGGAGGGGGACTGGCGCCGCAGCTCGCCGCGGTTCCAAGGCGACAACTTCGCACGCAACCTCCAGCTGGCGGGCAAGGTGGAGGAGCTGGCTTCCGCCAAGGGATGCACTCCGGGCCAGTTCGCTCTGGCGTGGCTCCTCGCTCAGGGCTCCGACATAGTGCCCATCCCCGGCACCAAGCGCCTCCGATACCTGAACGAAAACCTGGGAGCACTGGACGTCGCGCTTGCCCCCGACGACCTGGACGCCCTGGACCGAATCGCGCCCAGGGGCAGCGCCGCCGGCGCCCGGTATGCCGACATGAGCACCGTCGGCCGCTGAGCCGCCGTGCGACGTAGGGTCGTGAGCCGGTGGCCGATATCAGGTGGGCGATACCAGGTGGCCGATACCAGGTGGCCGGTGGCCGAGAACTGGTGTCCGGGACCGTCCGGCCATGCGCCTCCGTCGGGTGGTTGCATGGCCGGACGGCCGAACGATCAAGCTGCCTGGATCGGCTTCCGCGGGGCGCTCCGGCTTAGGCGCCGGCGTCCGGCAGGACCGTGATGTCCCGCAGCCGCTCGCCGATCTCGCCGGAGAGCGGGTCGCCCGACCCCATGCCGCCGAACACCGTGATCAACTTGCCGACGTCCCCGTCCACCTTGATCCGACCGGTCATGAACGCCTGCATCCCCGCCTGGGGATTCCCTTCGATGAAGATCGCCACAGTCGTCGCGTAGTCCAGCGTCACCGTCGCGTCGGCAGGGTCGAGGTGGTTCACCCCCACGTCGAACACGCCGGGACCCGTCTCGATGTGCGCCTGGATCGGCTCGTTCGAGAACGACGCTTCGGTGACGATCAAGTTGACCCGTGCCGGGAGGGTCGACGCCGGCACGTGGTCCTTGTACTCTTCGCGCAGCTGGCGTGCCTCCACGATCCACTCCGGCGTCAGGAACGGGTACTTTGCCACGGCTCTCCTTGATGGGGGTTCATCCGGCGTTCTTGCAGCGTCCTCAAGCTAGTCATGCCTCCGCTCGCTCCGGTTACGCCCGAACCGCTCCCCAGTCCCCGCCCGACCCGACCGGCCCGCACCCGGGCGCCCCTCCGTCGGCCCGTCCGGGCGCCGTATGCTTCAGTCGATGGCAGAGCGGATCTCGGTGGAGCAGGTGGCGCACGTGGCGCGGCTCAGCAGGCTGCGGCTGACCGGGGAAGAGCTGGAGCGGTTCGCCAGCCAGATGGCGGCGGTCCTGGACCATGCGGCGGACGTGGCGTCGCTGGACTTGGAGCAGGTTCTGCCCACGTCGCACCCGCTACCGCTGGTGAACGTGCTGCGGGCCGACCAGCCTGGCCCGACTCTGTCCCAGCAGGAGGTACTCGCGGCGGCACCCGAAGCAGTGGACGGCCGGTTCTCGGTGCCCAGCATCCTGGCGGAAGCGCCTTGACGACCGCTGCGGACATCGCCGGCTCGGTCCGGTCGGGGCAGTGCAGCGCTGTGGACGTCGCCACCGCTCACCTGGACCGGATCGACCAACTGGACCGGTCGCTGCACTGCTTCTTGAGCGTGGACCGCTCCGGGGCGCTCGGTGAAGCGGAGCTGGTGGACCGGGCCGTTGCCGCCGGGAGAGACCCGGGGCCTCTGGCGGGCGTGCCGGTGGCGCTGAAGGACAACCTGTGCACGAGGGGCACACCGACCACCTGTGCGTCCCGCATCCTGGACGGCTGGGTCCCCCCCTACGACGCCACCGTCGTGGAGCTGCTGCGCCGTGCCGGGGCAGTGGTGGTGGGCAAGACGAACATGGACGAGTTCGCGATGGGGTCTTCGACGGAGCACTCCGCCTTCGGGCCGACCTGCAATCCGCACGATCCGTCGCGGGTTCCCGGCGGGTCGTCGGGGGGCAGTGCGGCGGCGGTCGCTTCGGGCATGGCGGCTCTCGCCCTGGGGTCCGACACGGGCGGTTCGATCCGCCAGCCGGCCGCACTGTGCGGTGTCGTCGGGCTGAAGCCGACCTACGGCATGGTGTCGCGTTACGGGCTGGTCGCCTTCGCCAGCTCGCTCGACCAGATCGGCCCGTTCGCGACGTCGGTTGCGGATGCCGCCCTGATGCTGGAAGTCATCGCCGGTCACGATCCGAGGGACTCCACTTCGATCCCGTCGTCTCCTGCTGCGGTCCTGGCCCGACTGTCGGACGGCGTGCAGGGAGTGCGGGTGGGAGTGGTGGACGAGCTGGTGGAAGGGGCCTCGGCGGAGGTGGTGTCCGCCGTGTCGTCCGCAGCGGAGGCGTTGGCGAAAGCGGGCGCGTCGGTGGAGAGCACCCGCATCCCGGCCTGCCGGTTGGGCCTGTCCGCCTACTACCTGCTCGCCCCCGCGGAGGCGTCGTCCAACCTTGCCCGCTACGACGGCGTGCGCTACGGCCTGAGAGTGGACGGGCCGGACGTGGAGGCGATGAACGTCGCCACCCGCACGGCCGGCTTCGGGGACGAGGTGAAGCGGCGCATCATGCTCGGCACGTTCGCCCTGTCGTCCGGCTACTACGACGCCTACTACGGCCAGGCGCAGAAGGCCCGGACCGTCGTGCTGGACGCCTTCGCCGCCGCCTACGAGCGCTTCGACCTGCTGCTCGGAGCGACTGCGCCGACCACCGCCTTCCCCTTGGGCGACCGCACCGCCGACCCGATGTCGATGTACCTGTCCGACGTGTTCACAATCCCGTCCAACCTGGCAGGCCATCCGGCGGTCAGCGTCCCTTGGACCACCGGCGGCGACGGCCTGCCCGTCGCAGTCCAGCTGCTCGGACCGGCGCTGGCCGAACCTCTCGTACTGAGGGCGGCGTCGGTCGTCGAGGCGTCTGCTCCGGGCGTGCCGCCTCCCTGCGGGGACTTCCTGCCGTCGGACGGCACACGCTCCGCACTGCCACGCCAGGCGGTCGGGAGCGGCTCCGACGGGCTGCCGCGGGAAGGGCCGGCTTGAGCGACGTCACCACCGGGTCGGAGTGGGAGGTCGTCGTCGGTCTGGAGGTCCACGTCGAGCTGCGCACAGCGACCAAGCTGTTCTGCTCCTGCCCCAACAGCTTCGGAGACGTGCCCAACACGAACGTCTGCCCGGTCTGCCTCGGCCTGCCCGGTTCCCTGCCGGTGCTCAACTCGCGGGCGGTCGAGATGGCTGCCACGGTAGGCCTCGCGCTGAATGCCCGGGTGCAGCCGTCCCGCTTCCACCGGAAGAACTACTTCTATCCCGACATGCCCAAGGACTACCAGATCAGCCAATACGACCTGCCCATCTGCGCGGCAGGATGGTTGGATCTCCCCGACGGGCACAGGGTCGGGGTCGAGCGGGCCCATCTCGAAGAGGACACCGGCAAGTCGACCCATCTGGGAGGTGGCGGTCGCCTCCACGGCTCGGACGGTTCTCTGGTCGACTACAACCGGGCAGGTGTTCCCCTGGTGGAAGTGGTGTCCGCTCCCGACATACGGTCGGCCGAGCAGGCCCGCTCCTACGTGGCGGAGCTGCGGTCCATCCTGGTCGCCACCGGGGTGAGCGACGGACGGATGGAGGAGGGGTCGCTGCGAGTGGACGCCAACGTGAGCGTCCGGCGCCGGGGCGGCACACTGGGGACTCGCTGCGAGATCAAGAACCTGAACTCGCTCCGGAGCCTCGGCCGGGCGATCGAGCACGACGCCGCCCGGCAGGTGGCCGTGGTGGAGTCGGGCCGACAGGTGTCCCAGGAGACCCGGCACTGGAACGAGGAAGGCGGCCACACTGTTCCGCTGCGGTCCAAGGAGGAGGCGTTCGACTACCGGTACTTTCCCGAGCCGGACCTGGTTCCCGTGGAGCCGCCGGGCGAGCTCCTGGACCGCCTCGCATCCGAGATGCCTCCGTTGCCGGCGGAGCGCCGCCGCCGTCTGATCGACCTCGCTTCGGAGGGCCGGCAGCCATCCAGGGCGGCCGAGGACCAGGTGGCGACCGTGGTGGACCTCGGCTTGGACGACCTGGTGCTGGGAGCCGCCTCCCGTGGTGCTTCTACCCGGCTGGCGCTGGCAAGAGCAGCGAACGAGGCCGCCACAGATCCGTCTGCGGCTCGCGGACTGTCCGTCGAGTCCTTTGCCAAGCTGGTGTCGATGGAGGATTCGGGGCGGTTGAGCGCCACCCAGGCGAAGGCCGTCCTGGCGCGGATGCTCGGGGAGGGAGGTTCTCCGGAGCAGATAGCTGCCTCCCTGGGCTACGAGGCTCTCGACCCGTCCCAGTTGTCGGCGGCGGTGGAGACGGTGCTGGCCACCAACGGAGCCGAGTGGCAAAGGTTCGTCGACGGCGACGAGAAGGTGGCCGGTTTCTTCGTAGGCCAGGTCATGCGGGTCACCGGAGGCAAGGCGGACGGCAGGGCGGTGCGCCAGGTGTTGGCCCAGCGTCGCCTGGATAGTCTCGCCCCATGACCGAGGAAAGCCCCGACCCGTCGGGCAAGCTCCGCAGCAGGGAAGTCACCGAAGGGTTCCGCAGGGCGCCTGCCAGGGCGATGCTGCGGGCCGTCGGGATGACCGACGACGACTGGGACAAGCCGCAGGTGGGGGTCGCCTCGTCGTGGAACGAGGTGACGCCGTGCAACATGCCGCTGCAGCGCCTGGCCGAAAGGGTGAAGGCCGGCGTCCGCTCGCGTGGGGGCTTCCCGCTGGAGTTCGCCACCATCGCCATGTCGGACGGCATCTCGATGGGGCACGAGGGCATGCGCGCCTCGCTCGTGTCGAGAGAAGTGATAGCGGACAGCGTCGAGGTGATGATGCACGCCGAGCGGCTCGACGCTCTGGTCGCCCTGGCCGGCTGCGACAAGTCCCTTCCCGGCATGCTCATGGCCGCCGCCCGGTTGGACCTGCCTGCGGTGTTCCTCTACGGCGGCTCCATCCTGCCCGGCCGCCTGGGCGATCGGGCGCTCGACATCGTCAGCGTGTTCGAGGCGGTGGGAGCTCACGCTGCCGGTCAGATGTCGGATGACGAGCTGGCTTCCATCGAGATCG
>JAJYPS010000081.1 GCA_021795215.1 Actinomycetes bacterium | reverse complement strand
CCTGAACCGCGCCTACCGGGCGTTCCTCGACTCCGTCGTCGGCAGACGCAAAGGTGCCAGGATCGGCCACCCGAGGTTCCGGTCCAAGAAGGACAGCCGCCAGTCGGTCCGGTTCACCAACAACAGCCACTTCCGTATCACCGACACGGGAGAGCTTCGCCTGCCCAAGATCGGGGACGTGGAGGTGCGGTGGTCCAGGCAACTGCCAACGGAACCGTCGTCGGTGACGGTCACGAAAGACGCGTGCGATAGGTACTTCGCATCGTTCGTGGTCGAGGTGGCAGAGGTGGCACTGCCGAGCACCGGAGCAGAGGTGGGCATCGACCTGGGTCTCACGACCTTCGCCGTCCTCTCCGATGGGACCAGGATCACCTCGCCCAGGTTCCTGTGCAGAGCCGAGCGGAAGCTGAGGAGAGCGCAACAGTCGCTGTCGAGAAAGGAGAAGGGGTCCAAGAACCGGACCAAGGCCAGGATCAACCTTGCCAGAGCACACGCCAGGGTCGGAGATGCCCGCCGGGACTTCCACCACAAGGTGTCCACCACCATCGTCCGCGACAACCAAGCGGTGTACGTGGAGGACTTGTGCGTGAAGGGACTGGCGAGGACGAAGCTGGCGAAGTCGGTCCACGACGCCGGGTGGAGTGCGTTCGTGGCCATGGTTCAGTACAAGGCCAAGCTGTACGGACGGGAGCTCCATCGCATCGGAAGGTTCGTGCCCACATCCCAGACGTGCTCGACGTGTGGTGCGGTGGACGGTCCCAAACCCCTGTCGGTGCGGAGGTGGACCTGTGGTGCCTGCAGGACCGTCCACGACCGGGACCACAATGCAGCACTCAACATCCTCGCGGCAGGACGTGCCGAGAGGTCAAACGCCTGTGGAGGGGACGTAAGACCTGGAGCGATCCAGGCAGACCCCGCTGAAGCAGGAACCCGCCGAAGAGATGCCGCGTGATGTGGCACTCAGTAGGAATGTCCCACCTTCAGGTGGGAGGGGACGTCAATGGGCAGCGGGACATCTGCCGAGCACCGAACACATTCCTAATGACCAGCTGACAACCGCTTCACCTCCGGAGCCCATATTGGTGGCACAAGGCGGCCGGTGCGGTTCCGCTCCGGCGCCACAGTTGCTTCACCCGAGGAGGAAAGCTGAATGCGTAAGGCATTGTTGACTGCAAGTTCTGCCGCAGTGGCTCTGGGAGGTCTGGGCGCTCTGGTCGTGGCCGAAGGAGGCGGCCAGACGACTCCGGTCCGTGCCACGACCGTCGCGGCGGTGAGCCCCTCCGCCAAGGCGGCCACCAAAGCCCATGCGAAGCATCGCCGGCACCACCCGCTCCTGAGCAGGGCCATCCATGCGACCGTCGAAGTCCGGTACCATCACGGATGGCGCACTCTCGAGTTCGACCACGGCAAGATCACGGCGGTCTCCGGGACGCCGACGACCGGCGGTACGCTGACGCTCGTCCGCCCCGACGGGGTGACCGTCCAGACCAAGCTCTCGCCGTCCACTCACTTCGCAGGCACCGCTCCGGCCAATCTGACGGCAGGCGAGCGTGTGCGGATCAAGGAGACCGGCGGCACGGCACTTTCGGTATGGGCGCACGCGCCTCGGGCCGCCAAGCACGCTGCAAAGGCCCCGTCGTCCGCCGGCGGCACCCAGGCCAGCACGGGCGCCAGCGCCAGCTGAGCCCGTCGGGCCGCTTGGGCGCGGTGCGCTCGACGACAGCGGCCAGCGCCCGGTCGGCTCAGCCCGTCCCGGCCCCTGCGACGGGGCCGGGACGGCGCAGGGACGCGAGGCTGCCACGGGATAGGTGCTGGGGCGAATGTGCACCACTCGGCATCGAGAGTGCTCATCCGTATGGGACACTCATGTCCGATGCCCCCCGTCGCCGGTCTGCGAGCGCGATCGACCCGGCTGTCGTTCGTCCTGCTGGTCGTCCCGGCGGTCCTGTCCGCCTGCGGCGGTCCTGTCCGACACAGCGTGCCCACCGTGTCCCACGCCCCGTCCTCCTCACTTCAGGGAGGGAGGACGGCAGTGCCGGGCACCTCGACGTCCAAGGCACCCGCTGGTGATGGTGGGTCGTCGGGCAAGCTGGTCGGCAGCACGCCGACGTCCATTGCCAAGTCCGTAGTGGGGCACCCCCCCTCCGGCACCGTCGCAGCCGGGGCGCCCGGCGCCGTGCCGGCGATCGCTACATCCATCTTTGCCGAAAGCGGGTCTAGCCCTTCGTATCAGGTTCACGTCGCATATCCCCGACTCGAGGGACTGCCGAGCCAGGCCGCCCAAGCGTCGATCAACGGCCAGCTCCGCTCGGCGGTGGCGAACGCCGTGTCGAGCTTCGTCGAGAACGTGACTGCGCTGGGCTCGCCCGGTGGCGGCCAAGGGGGGCCGGGCTTCGCCGGGCCTGGTGCGGCCGGTGGAACTGGCTCCGGCTCGGGCAGTGGCCCGTCCAGCACGCTGGACGGCAGCTTCACCACCACTCTGCTGGACAGGTCGGTGGCTTCGTTCTCGATCCGCGGACTTGGGGAGGTGGCGGGCGCCGCCCAACCCTCGACGATCGTCGTGAACCGAACCTTCGACCTTTCCGACGGTGCGACCTACAGCCTTTCCGACATGTTCCGCCCGGGAGCCGACTATCCGGCCGTCCTGTCCCGCCTCAGCACGGCGGCGCTGCAGGCCAGGTTCGGCGCCGGCAACTGGACCGCCGTCGCAGGCCCCTCCGCCTCCAACTTCGCCACGTGGGGATTGAGCCCCACGGGTCTCCAGCTGACGTTCCCGAATGCGCCACAGGCACTGGCTGCGCCGACCATCACGCTGCCCTATGCCGCCCTGGCCTCTATCGCCTCCTCCCGTCTCAACCTCGGGTGAGGCAGCGTCAGGGAGCGACATTCACTCCGTGCCCGGCGAGACGCTTTGGACCTTGGGTCGGTGAGGACGACCGGGGCCGGGGCCTGCAGATCATGGCATCGAGAAACCCCGACGCATCAACTTGGGTGGCTTCTTAAGAGGCTGCTGTTCCCGCCTGTATGGCCTGCACGGCTACGGAGGTGCAGACTGACGGAGGCAAACCCTGTGCTGCTGCCACCGAATGGAGGCCGTTCGGTGGTGTCACCAGCAGCTGTGCCACGTCGGGACACTGGGCCGACCCCACCGGAGTGTCCCCGTATGCCAGGCGAAACGACGCTTGCTGGCCGACCCCTATGACTACCAACTGCGGGCTGACGCCGGACACTGCGCCGGCCCTCTGTCCAGGTGCCAGGTCCCGTACCCTCAGTTGGATCCTGGCATGAGAAGAGGTCTCTGCTGCGAGTCCCGGGTAGCCGTCGAGGGTGCAGGGCGTTAGACCGACGTTGTGGATCACCACCAGTGCAACTGTCTGCCCCAAGGCGGGCGCAGTGGACGTCACCTTCGCCGCGGAGTGGCACTGGGGCATCTCGCAGGCGTCGGCCCAGTCGACCTTGGAGGCGCAGGGGGCAGAACGGTGAAGGGAAGCACGCAACCAGGGTTCGGCGGAGACGTACCGAACCGGTAACCAGAACCGGGGGCCGTGTATGCCGGAGTGGAAGCCAGAGTGTCGTAATGACTCGGGATGGTGAACACAGTCCGTTCGGTTCCCGCGGCACTTGGCCCGGTGCCTGGAACCGGAGTGTTCGCCACGCCGTTTCCTCTGTGCTGGCCAGGAGCCAGAAAGACAACGGCATAGCCATTGCTCGGGGGAGACGCGCAGTCCCAGACCGTGATGGCCACCTTGGCTCCCACTGGTGCCGCACCGGGGCACGCGGTAGCAGCGCTGGGCGGCCCGTAGGGGCCTCCGGTGTACATCGACGAGCTGCAGCTCACCGCCGCCACGCCCGATCCGTAGAACGGCGCTGCATAGGAGAACACTCCACCGTCTGACGCCCCCAGCCAGTAGCCCCCACCGGGAGACGTGGTGACGGTGGGGATCGGTGCAGCGAGGCGAACCCCCGCCGCAGCCGGAGAGCCGTGCCACGCTGCTCCTCCGTAGTCGAACACGTTGCCCGCTGCAGTCACCACGTAGGAACCGGTGGCGGTGGTGGCGATACCGACTGCCGGGGAGCCCAGGTGTCCCCTCAGTGCCGCATAGGGGGAGCCGTGCCACGTCGAGATCCCGAAGTCGAACACGCCACCCGAGCGGGAGAGCACGTAGTAGCCGTGACCACCTGGGGCGGTGGCGATGCCCGAAGCTGCTCCGTGCATCTGTGCGGTGCTCGCCTGGCCGTACCAGACGGCGCTGCCACACGACAGCACCGAGCCGGAGCTTCCCGCCAACCAGTAGCCGGTGCTCGAGGAGTAGGCCATCCCCACCACTGCGAAGGGTGCAGCGGTGGAGTTGCAGGCAGTGGGCACCGTCGCACTGGCGGCGGGAGCCGGAGCAGCTACGGCGGGTGAGGCGAGGCTTGCCAGGGCCGCTGTGACTGCCAGCATCATCGCCCCGGCCCCTGCGGTGAGGCGACGACCGGAACCACAGAGACGACCGGAACCACAGAATCGACCCCGCCCCAGAACCACGCCGACCCGCCTGTCTCGGGGCAGCCCTGCCCCGCTGCGGAGTGTCTAACGCTGGCCAGGGGTCGATTCAAGTGGCTTCGGGAAAGCCTCCGGTCACCTGTCTCGTACGCCCGGCGGGCCGTTGCACCAGGGAACGAGCGGCGGGCTGACTGCCCCGGCTACGGCGACCGACACGTTTCCATGCTCCGCCCTCCTGGAGCCACGCCCGGAGCCATCACACCGGAGCGGGGAAGTGTCCCGGCCCGTTCTGGATGGGCCTCACCGCCCGCCGCGGACCACACGAGGTAGCGCAGAGCCATCTACGGGAGCGTTCGATGGGGCCGACAAGCTCCTCGACCCATCCATGGCGGTCCCTCGGTCCAGTCGTCCCCAGCTGACGCCAGCCGATACTGTGTCCGGCGTGCCCACGTCTGCCCTCCTCCATGTTTGCCGCTTGGCCACGCGTCTGGTCCACCGTCTACGGGTCGGGTCCGATGTGGCGCCCCGAGTGCCCGAGTGGTGGGCGTAGCCTGATGCCCAGGGCACTCATCACCGGCATCACCGGCCAGGACGGCATTTACCTGGCAGAATTGCTGGCGTCCAAGGGATATCAGGTGTTCGGGATGGCAAGGGGCCAGAGCAATCCCAAGGTGTCTACCGTCGAGCAGCTGGTTCCCAGCATCGAGATCGTGCAGGGCGACCTGACCGACCTTCCGAGCCTGCTGTCGGCGCTGGAGATGGCGCAGCCGGACGAGGTGTACAACCTCGGCGCCATATCTTTCGTCGGGCTGTCGTGGAAACAGGCCGAGTTGACCGGTGAAGTGACTGGCGTCGGCGTGCTCCGGCTGCTGGAGGCGATCAGGATCCATACCCAGAACGACATGGGGAGGGTCCGCTTTTACCAGGCCTCCAGTTCGGAGATGTTCGGAAAGGTCCGTGAGACTCCGCAGCGGGAGAGCACGCCTTTCTATCCCCGGTCTCCCTACGGCGTCGCCAAGACGTTCGGCCACTACATGACGGTCAACTACAGGGAATCCTACGGAGCGTTCGCCTGCAGCGGCATCCTGTTCAACCACGAGAGCCCGAGAAGAGGCCTCGAGTTCGTCACCCGAAAGGTCACCCGGGGGGTGGCGAGGATAAAGCTGGGCCTGCAGGACAACATCGTGCTCGGCAACCTGGACGCCAAGCGCGACTGGGGGTACGCGGCGGACTACGTCGACGCGATGTGGCGGATGCTGCAGCAGCCGACCCCCACCGACTACGTGGTGGCCACCGGCGTCGCTCACTCGATCGAGGATCTGCTGGTAGCCGCATTCGCGGCGGTCGGCATCGAAGACTGGCGCTCCTACGTCGTGCAGGACCAGCGCCTGATGCGCCCGGCGGAGGTGGACCACCTGGTTGGGGACTCCACCCGCGCCCGCGAGGAACTGGGGTGGAGCCCCACCGTCGACTTCGACCAGTTGATCGAAATGATGGTCGAAAGCGACATGGAGGCCGAATCGGTCCGCCAGTAGTCCAAGTCAGGGCTTCAGCAAGACCTTGGTGTAGCCCGGCGCACGCTGGTCGAACTTCTCGTAGGCGTCCGGTCCCTCCTCCAGAGCCAATCGGTGGCTGACTATGAAGCTCGGCTTGGCCCGGCCGGCAAGTATCAGATCCCGCAGGTACACGTTGTACTGCTTCACGGGAGCCTGCCCCATCTCTATCGACAGCCCCTTGTTCCATGCCTGGCCCAACGGCACGGTCAGGCGGCCCTGCTTCGCATTCTCGTCGACCCCGCCTGGGTCGGACGGGAAGTAGACGCCGATCAAGCTGACGTGCCCGGTCGGATTGGTGACCCGAATGACGTCGTCCACCACCTGGGAAGGATCCTGGGCCCCTCCCACGGAGTCGCGCCCCCACGCTTCGTAGCCCACGGCATCGATCCCGCACATCACGCCCGGCATCTTCCCGCCGGAACCGGGGCGCAGATCCTGCACCGACCGCCTGTGGGGCTCCCGCAGGTCGATTATCTGCTCGACCGGGTCGCCGTCTGAGAAGTTGACCGGAGTCGCGCCTTCGATCTCCTTCACCTTGTCCAGCCGACTCTGCACCGAGTCGACGACGTAGATCTCGGAGGCTCCCCGGAGGCTGGCCGACAGGGCGGTCAGCAGGCCTACAGGACCCGCTCCGAAGATCGCCACCGTATCGCCGGCCCGCACGTGAGCTTGCTTCGTGGCGTGGAGACCTGTCGGGAAAACGTCGGACAGAAGTAGGAAGTCGTCCTCGTATTGGTCGTGCGGACTTCCCGGCAGCTTCTCGCAGTTGAAGTCTGCGTAGGGTATCCTCACAAGCTCTGCCTGACCGCCCCTGTGCGGACCCATGCCCGTATAGCCGAACCCGCCGGAGTGCGCCTTCGGATTGGTCGTCAGGCAAGAGTTCGTGAAGCCCCTGGTGCAGTTGAAGCAGAACCCGCACGAGATGTTGAACGGCAGCACGACCCGGTCGCCTTCCTTGACCGTCCGAACGGCGGACCCAACCGACTCCACAATCCCCATGTTCTCGTGGCCGAGCACCGTTCCCGGCTCCACCGGCGCCCTGCCCTCCAACATGTGCAGGTCGCTCCCGCAGATGCCCGCTGTAGTCAGCCGTATCACAGCGTCCGTCGGCTCGTCGACGCGTGCGTCCTCCACGTCCTCGACCGTCATCGAGTGAGGCTTGTTCCAGACCAGTGCGCGCATATCCGCACCTCCCTTGGCATTGACTCGTATTAGTGGTATTGGCTCGTAATAGCCCTGCCCGGCTCTCGGGCCCCGGGAAACCTCGGCAGGTCGTGCCCACGAGCGGGCTCGAGGCGCGCGGGGAGATTCCGAGCCAGACGAAGATCGGGGCGGGGCGGAGGCGACCGGGTCGTACATCGTGGGCGTGTCGGGGTGCGGGCGAGAGGAGTCGAACCTCCACCCCCGAAGGGACCGGGACCTAAACCCGGCGCGTATGCCATTTCGCCACGCCCGCTCGGTGAAGACGTTAGCGCCGCTCCCCGGCCCGCTGCCCCGGCCGGAGCAGGCTGCACTTCCAACAACCGCTCCTGCGATCGGGCACCCAGAGAACGGAAGCCCGCTTCGCCCGCTGTCGTCGCATCCGATGGTCGTCGCATCCGATAGCCTCGGTGTATGGACCCGTCGAAGCGAGAAGCACTGGCCGCCGCATGGCCCCCCCAGCAGTCCCCCTTGGGCGCCAACGCAACTTTCGCTCGTGGCGAAGGCCTGGCCGAACGGACCGGAGACGTTTTCCAGCGCCTCCTGAAAGAGCGGATCGTGTTCCTCGGGACTCAAGTGGACCAGGCGTCGGCCAACCTCATATGCGCCGAGTTGGTTCTGTTGGCGGCGGAGGATCCCGAGCGGGACATCGCCCTCTACATCAACTCGCCGGGGGGATCGGTCACCGACGGATTGGCCATCTACGACACTATGCAGTACGTGCCTTGCGACGTGTCGACCGTGTGCTTGGGAATGGCGGCTTCGATGGGGCAGTTCCTGCTCTGTGCGGGCGCTCCGGGCAAGCGCTACGCGCTGCCGCACTCCCGCATCTTGATGCACCAGCCATCCGGTCAGATGCAGGGTCAGGCGGCCGACATAGCGATACAGGCGGAGCAGATCATCTACTTGAAGCGGATGATGGCGGAGCGGATTGCCTATCATACGGGCCAGCCTGTGGAACGCATAGAAGCCGATTCGGACCGGGACCGGTGGTTCACCGCCCAAGAGGGCAAGGACTACGGCTTCGTGGACGCAGTGATCGAGCATGCCCGGGCTGCGATCAACCCTCCGGCTTCTTGACACGCGGGGCGCTCCGTCGACCACTACCCTGGCGAGGGTGCAGAATCTCCGAGTGGTGTACGCGCAGCTCCTGATCGACGCCGCCGTGCGGACGGCGGTTCATTGAGCGTCACCAGACAGTCCCGCGTTCCGGACCTGAACGGTGCGGAGGACGACACGGGCCGAAAGGCGTCGGCTCGGAAGACCTTGCCGGACAAGCCGACCAGGGTCGTGGCCGCGGACGTCCGGGTCTGGCAGCGGGTGGGGGACGTGTGGCGCTACCGGGAGCTGCTTCTCAGCCTGGTCCGCAAAGAGCTGAAGATCAAGTACAAGAACAGCACTCTGGGCTTCGTGTGGTCGATGCTCAACCCGATGCTGACCCTGATCGTCTACTACTTCGTGTTCCAGGTGGTGCTCCACAACGGGATCCCGCAGTTCGCCCTGTACCTCCTCTGCGGCCTGCTGGTGTGGAACTTCTTCTCGACTGCGCTCCCAGGGGCGACTCAGGCCGTGGTGGGGAACGCGGGCATAGTGAAGAAGGTGTCCTTCCCGAGAGAAGTGCTTGCCCTCGCTCCGGTCGGAGCGGCGCTGTTCTTCTTCGGGCTCCAGGCCCTGATCCTCATCGCGGCGCTGCTGGTGTTCGGAGTCATGCCCGCGTGGTCCTACGTGCCTCTGCTGATACCGGCGGTAGCCGGCTTGGTGCTTTTTGCCTCGGCCCTGGCCATCTTCCTGTCCGCTGTCAACGTCTACCTACGTGACACCCAGCACCTGCTAGAGCTCGTGCTGATGGCATGGTTCTGGGGAACCCCTATCGCCTACCAGTACCAGCTGGTGGCGAACCGCCTGCCGGCAGTGCACCTGCCCACGTGGGTATTCCTTCTCAATCCCATAACGCCTGTCGTGATCACCTTCCAGCGAGCCCTGTACGCCCGCCCGGACCCGGTGTCGGCCACCGGCGCGGTGATCCAACTGCTTCCCTCCAACGTCGACCTGATGTGGTACCTGGCGCCTCTGCTGGGTGTCATAGTGGCGTCGGGCGTGCTGTACGTGGGGGCGCTTGCCGTGTTCAACCGCCTCGAGGGAAACTTCGCCGAGGAGCTGTGACAGCATCCATCGTCGTCGAGAGACGAGAAGGCGCAGCGGCGACAGGGGAACCTGGCAGGATCTCCTGGTCACCGCCACGCACGGGCTCGGTGTGCAATGGATAGCCCCGCCATATCCGTCGAGCACGTTTCCAAGAAGTTCCGTCTCTACCACGAGAAGTACATGACGCTCAAAGAGCGGGTGATCCACTTCGGGAACCTGCCCTTCGAGGAGTTCCAAGCTCTGACGGATATCAGCATGGAGATCGGCCAGGGCGAGACCGTGGGCTTGATCGGGCACAACGGATCGGGCAAGTCGACGCTGCTCAAGTGCATCGGTGGCATCCTCCGCCCTACCTCCGGAGTGATAAAGGTACGGGGGCAGCTAGCGGCCATGTTGGAACTTGGCGCAGGCTTCAATCCCGAACTGTCGGGGCGTGACAACGTCTACCTCAACGCCACCCTTCTCGGTATGCCCAAGAGGGAGATCGACCGACGATTCGACGAGATAGTCCAGTTCTCCGAACTGGAGCACTTCATCGACAACCAGGTCAAGTTCTACTCCTCCGGCATGTACATGAAGCTGGGCTTCGCCGTGGCCGTCAGCTTCGAGCCAGAAGTGCTGTTGGTGGACGAGGTTCTTGCCGTGGGGGACGAGCGTTTTCAGTTGAAGTGCCTGGACAAGATCAAGCAGTTCCAGAGCGACGGCCGAACCATCGTGATCGTCTCGCACGCTCCGGACGTGCTGCGGACCATCTGCGACCGGATATTCGTCCTGGACAAGGGTGTACAGGTCGGAGGGGGCCCTGCCGGCGAAGCGGTGAGGCTGTTCCGGGAGAGGCTGTTCGGCACCGGCCTTACGGGTGCTGCTCCCGGCGATCAACCGTCGGCGGGAACGATACGGCTGGGACGGGTGGGGGTGGAGCACGCCCACTCCTCGGAGCGTCAGTACCTGGAGCCCGGCGAGCCGATGACGGTGACTGTGCCCTACGTCGCCACCGAGCCGGACGACGTCGTAGTGGCACTGTCGATAAGGGACCAGCGGGATGAGCTGGTGTTCGCGACCGATACCGAGATCGCCGGGCAGGACCGGGTCCACGCGAGCGGCGAGGGCGTGGTCAGGTTCAACTTCCGGTCGGTGCCGCTTCTGGACGGCAGCTACAAAGTCGCCCTAGCGGTTCGAAGCTGCACATCGTCCCGAATACACGCTTTCAGCGACGGGCAGCTCAGCTTCGAGGTGATGAACCCCGGCAAGGAGACTGGGATGGTGTCGATGGAGGTGTCGGTCGGCGTCAGCCCCCACGTTTCGGCTGCGCTAGTCGATTAGCGGGTGGTCCAACAGTCGGCTCGTGCCGGTTGTCGACGGCTGTCGGCGGCAGCCACCGGCACGGCTTCGCAGGGCGGCCGTCAGTCGACCGACGTCAGGGGCACCATCGCTCCCCAGCCGGTCAGCATCGCAGACACCTGAGCCCCGGTACCTCCCGGTGTTCCGGGTACGAACGGGTCCGCCCTGAGTCCCCTCCTCCGGGCCTCCAGGGCCGTCGACTCGACGTCGCAGACCACGACGTCGGCCCTCCTCCATCCATCTTCGTCCACCTTCGCCTGCCCGAGAACGGCGAGCACCACCTGCGCACCCGGCTCGTAGGTGTCCAGCAGCTCCCGGCCCGCTCCTCCGACCGCCGCGTCCAGCACGACCGTGCTGTACAGCAACCGCCTGGGAGAGAACCACTCGTGCCACGACTCCACGCCCGACACCGTCTCCACTCCTGCTATCTGCAGCCGGGAGCCCACTCCGGGTGGCAACCCGCCCTCCGCCAGGGCCAATGTCACGCGACCACCCGAGCGGCGCACCAGGTCGTTCGCCAGGGCGATCCACCATCCGCTCCGCTCCGCTGCTCCCATGCTCCGGGCGAAGAGCAGGATCTGTTCCGGAGTCGTAGCGTCGCGGCCGTACAGCATCCTGTGAGGCGGAAGGCCTCGTCCGGCTACCTCCGGCCGGGCACGGAGCAGCGGCCCCCAGCGCTCCCGCAGCAGCGCCGTGTTCTGCTCGATCAGGGCCGCCGCCTGGGCCGGGTCGCTCGATGCGCCCCGCAGATGCTGCACTCTCGACCGAGGCTCGTACAACGTGGACAGACCCGAATCCCGAAGTCGGAGGCAGAAGTCCACGTCCTCGCAGTAGCCGAGCCCGAACGCCGGATCGAAGCCGCCCACCCGAAGGAAGTCGGACCGGCGGACCAGCATGCAAGCGGCCGATCCGTAGTCCAGCACGCGGGCGAAGTCGTACTCCGGCTTGTCCGGTTGGTCACCGTGGCCGAAGTCCTGCGTCCGGCCGTCTCTGCTCAGCAGGACGCCCGCCTCCTCCAGCCTGCCGTCCTCGTCCAGCAGCTTCGGCACCACCGCACCCACCGACTTCTGGTTGGCCAATCGCTCCACGAGCGGCTCGAGCCAACCTGGGGTCACGAATGCGTCGCTGTTCAGCAGGCACAGATAGCGTCCCCGGCTGTACAGCGCC
>JAJYPS010000007.1 GCA_021795215.1 Actinomycetes bacterium | reverse complement strand
CGATCACGGCAGAGAGGATACTGGAGCACCCCTCCCACGGGCCGAGCCTCCGAGGAGCACCTCAGGCGAACATCGAGTTGCTGCGCTGAGCGGTGCCGGGAGACCGGTCTGTGGGAAAGTCGCTACAGGGGCACAACTCGGACGTTGGGTTGGCCAGCGGCAAGGCGTTCGAGATCGGCCGGGTCGTGGGTCAGGATCAGTCCCCCGCCGAGACGGACCGCGGTGGCGACCACGAGGGCGTCGATCGCCATCTCGCTGCCCGCCCCGATCGAGGCCAGCAGGTGGCCGGCGACTTGGGCGATGCGGACTCCGGTCGTGACGACCCGAGCGTACCCGCGGCCGAGCTCGAGATCGACGGCCTCGTCCGTTCCCGCCCCCCGGTAGAGCTCGAGCAGCGTGGCCGCCGGGACCCGCACGGGCTCGCGGCGTCGTTGAGCCGAACGCATCGCCGCCCGCACCCGCTCGTGGCGCTGAGGTGCCGATCGCGGACGAGCGAGGGCGGACAGGGCCTCGCTGTCGAGGATCAAGGCCACAGGGAGTCAAAGCCCACGACGAGATCGGATCGCACCGGCCCGAACTCGGCGTCGAGGTCATCGAGGTATTCTCCGAGGGCGTCCCCCTCGAGTTCGTGGTCAACGGCACGGGCGACGAAGCCGCTGAGGCCTCGGCCGCCCACGTGCTCTTCGACTCGGTTGGCGAGGTGTTCCTCGATGCTCACCGACCGTTTGCGTACGGCCACCGATGCATCCTACCACTGTAGGAATAGGCCGAACCTTTCGAGGACGTGGCCTTGCGGACCGAGCTGGTAGCTGCTGTCGGTCTCGGTGAGCACTTGTCGCTGGATGAGGGTGTCGGCCAGGGATACGGCCACGGCTCCGGCCAGGTGGTGTAGCAGGTTCTGGCCCAGGCCAGCTCGGCGGTCACCCGCGATTGGCCAAGCGAGCGCACCGGCCGCACCGGCGCCAGGGCGGCGAGGGCCTCGAAGGCGCGGGCAGCGCGCTCGTCGGAGACGGTAGTAGCGGTGCCTTCTCTGGGTCTCTACGGCCACCAGGCCAGCGGCCAAGAGGCGGCTCAGGTGGGCGCTCACGGTAGGGGCCGACACCTCGACGGCCCGGGCCAGCTCGCCGGCCGTCAGGGCCCGGCCGTCGAGGAGAGCAGCCACAACTGCGGCGCGGGTCCGGTCGGCGAATAGCTGGGCCACGACGGCCACGTCGACATCCACGTTTCGACGCTACCCCAAGCGTGTCGCCCTTAGGTTCGGCCGAGAGCCAACCAACCGAGCCGGAGGAGACAACCCATGGAAGCCCCCGCCCCGGCCCCCACATCCCGCAGCCGAGAGGCCGGGGCCTTCCTCGATGCCCTCCAGCACAGCGCTCCGCAGGCCGTCAGCGCCTGCGAGGGCTGGACCACCCCACCCACGAGGTGACCGCCCACCTGGCCGCAGGAGCCGCAGAGGTCACCCGTCACCTGGAGCCCCACCTGCGAGGCGAACAGGTGCCTGCCACCCAGAGCTTCGAGGTCAGGGAGGCCCCCTACCGGGCCATGGACGACCCCGACTTGCGCCGGCGCCTGGAGGTCGAGGAGGAGAAGATGCGCTCAGCCATCGACCAGGTCCTGGCCAAGGAGCCCGAGGCGGTCATCCCGTGGACCGGGCGGCGCATGGCCGTGGCGAAGTTCGTCCCCCACATGCGTAGCGAGTTCGCCGTCCATCGCTGGGACTTCGCCGGCGACGGCGAGGTGGGGCATCAGCTGCCGGCCCAGCCAGAGCTGACCGAGCACGCCGTGGGCGTATTGGGCCGCCTGCTGCTGGTCCGGGGCAGCCATCACGACCCAGGCGCCGGACGGAGCTCGCCGTGCGCCTCCGCTCCGAAGGCAAGCGGGACGTGCGCGTCGTCGTGAACGGCGACCACGCCGGTCTCGAACTGGCCGACCATGACAGCGACGAGCCCTACGTAGAGCTCGACGCCGCGGCTCGCACTCTGGTCATCTGGGGACGCCGCCCTGACCAGAGGGGTCGGTTCCGCAGCCACATGCCCGCCGAGAGCCTTGCACGCCTGCAAGCCCTGCTACACCTGCCGTCTGGGCGGCTCGTTCGCGGTCGTGGACTGAGACAGCCGCCACCTCGCGGCCCGTTCCCCGAGTTCGGCCTCTACCTGCTGGGCGACAGGCCGTCCCGCTGGAGTGGGATGCCCGATGGGTCCGCTGGCCGGACTTCAGGCTGCCCGTCGACCGCCACGACGCGCAGGATGCCCTACGCGAGGCATGGCATCGCGCCGAGGCGGAGCGGGTGGAAGTGGCGTGTGGCGGTGGACGCGGGAGAACCGGCATGGCGCTCGCCTGCATCGCCGTGCCGGATGGTGTGTCGCCGCCACAGGCAGTGGCCTTCATCCGGCAGTGTCACGACCCCGGAGCGGTCGAGACGCCGTGGCAGCGGCGCTACGTTCGTCGCTTCTCCCCGGCCTGAAGGCGTCCCGCAGCCCGATCCTCAAGCGGGCCATAGGTGCGGCACCGCCGCAGTAGGTGTTACACTTTCCTTCTATGCCGACCACTCGACCTCGTCATGTGGTTACCGAGAGCGAGGCAGTCGCTCGGGCTCTCGACGCCGCCGCCCGGCGATGGCCCGGGGACCGCGACAACCGGGCCAGGCTGTTGCTCCACCTCCTCGAGGAGGGTCACCGCGCCCTTGTCGAGGGCCAGGAGAGACGCAACCAGGCGCACCGCGAAGCCGTGGCACGTACCAGTGGGACCCTCACTGGGCTGTATGGCGAGGGCTACCTCGACGCTCTGCGCGAGGACTGGCCCGCGTGATCGTGCTCGACGCCAGCGTGCTCGTCGCCCACCTGGATGCCAGGGATGCTCACCATGGGACGGCTACGTCTCTGCTGAGCGACTTCGCCGGCGAGTCGCTCGCAGCCAGCTCCCTCACGATCGCCGAGGTGCTCGTTGGACCTGCCCGGGCTGGCCATCTTGACCACGCCATCGCGGTCCTCGATCAGCTGCACATCGGCACTCAGCATCTGCCCGAGGACGCACCCGTGCGCCTTGCCCTCCTGCGGGCCGAGACGAATCTCAAGCTGCCGGACTGCTGCGTCCTCCTGGCCGCCGAGCAGACAGACGGATCCATCACTACCTTTGATCGCCGCCTTGCAACCGCTGCCGCTGAACGCGGGCTGGCAGTCCGAGCGTCGGAGTAGCCGATCCATCTGCGGAGCAGGTGGTCAGGCAGCGTCGCCGTGGAGGAGAGCAGCGAGTTTGCGGGCCTCGTTCTGGATGGCTTCTACTCGGGCGGTGACGGCGCGTACATCCAGAGAACCAGCGGCGCCCAGGGCGGCCTGCCGGATGAACGTGGAAAGCGGCAGGTTGGCAGCGCTGGCGGCCTGCTCGACGATGGAGAGCTCACCTCCTCGAAGCCGTACTGAGACCACCGTGGACACCTCACCCGCCGGGCTGCTCTGCTCACCGGGCAATTGGTCGAAGTCCGCCTCGAGCGCTGCTCGATCATCCCTGGTCTTGTAGTCGGTCATGTCCCTACCTCCCATGCGGTGATGGGCCGAATCCGTCCGTTGCCCGTCCGTTGCCCTTGTCGACGAGCGGGACCACAACGCGACGGCCGCCGTTGGTCTGACCGAGCGCAACGTGGGTTCCGGCTCGGTCCTTGCGGTTGCGCCTTATGTCCGGGTCACCAGCCAGGACTTGTTGCACCTCGGCGAGCGAGATCCCATGCCGGGTGAGGTGCTCCTCGTTGCCGTCGCCGATCGCGATCTCGGTGATGTCCACACTCGATCCTCCACGTCGTATGACAATAGCAGCTGTCTCCGTCATACCGCTGTGACTACCTCCAGCATCCCATAAGACCAACCCCTTACGGGAGACGCCCCTGCTCAGATGGGGTACTCAGGAGAGGATGTCCCGTAAGACGCGCCCGGTTTGGATTCTCGCAAGGGTGCACTATACGGACACCTCCGCCGGGCGGTAGGTGCCGCTCGGATCCCGTCCGACGCCGGGGTCTCCCGCACCGGCCGGTCCCGGTCCCCCGAACCTCGCACGGCGGATGATGGACCTGGTCATGCCACCGTCGCCCCCAGTAGACCTCACGGCGCGGGAGAGGGAGGTGCTCGATCATGTGGGTGCCGGAAGGAGCAACGAGGACTTTGCCGACGCATGTTGAGTGTCGGTCGGCACCGTTCGTACCCATCTCGAGCACCTGCGCGCCAAGCTCGGCCACGCCAGCGGGTTGAGCCCCATCGGGTGGAGCTGAGTCTCGCAGCGCGTCACCTCGACTACGGGCTCGCCGGCACGAGCGAGCGCTCCAGCCTCTGAAGGAAGGAAGGGCGGCACGACCGTCCTGAGCCCGTTCCAGGGCCGTTCGACGGCAAAGCGTGCTCCGCCGAGCCGGATGGTCCCGCAATCGCGAACGGGGTGGCACCCAGCGACGGTGGGTGCTATACCAGCCCCTATCACATCCTCTGATACTCCCTTCGAAGAACCGACCGCCGCGCACGAAGCGGGTGCAGGGCGCGGCCGTCGGATAGGCAGGTGGGAGCTCGGTGCCGCTCTCGGGCGGGGATCCCTCGGGGCTGTATGGGAAGCGTCGGACTCGGAGGGCAACCGGGCGGCGGTCAAGCGGATCCCGATGGTGGGTTGGACGAACGCCGTCCCGACGCTGGAAGCTGCCTTGGCGCCCCTCTTCGGCTACACCCACCGCAACCTCGTGGAAGTGATCGAGGTGTTGCCGGACGGCCAGGGAGTGGCTGTCGTGAATGCGTTCATGCAAGGGATGGACGTCGGCAGGATGCTGCGGCAGGCCGCCGAGACGGGCAGTCCGGGACTGCCCGTGGACGTGGTGGTGCCGATCCTGATAGGCATGGCGGACGGATTGGGCGCCCTGCACGCCGTCGGTGTGGTTCACGGAGACCTGAAGCCGACCAACGTGCTGAGGGCCGAGACCGGAGCGGCGGTCTCCGACGCCGCCGTGGCATCGGTGCTCGCCCGATCGGACCACTGGGGACCGGAGGTTCTGGGAACGGTGGGCTATCTGGACCCCGAAGCCCTGCGTCAGGGCTTCCTGGACCGGATGTCCGACATCTATTCGCTCGGCATCTGTGGCTACGAGATGCTCACCGGCCGGCAGCCGTTCGACGGCAGGTCCGCCACAGCCGTCATGCAGTCCGCCACGGAAGGTCTGGCTCCCAGTCTCGCCAAACTGACCGACATGGTGCCCCCCGAGCTGGTCGAGGCTCTCGAAGCGTGCATCCAGCCGAGAGCGGACTACCGGCCGCTCGCAGGAGAGATCTGCCGAGTCCTCCACGGGGTGCCGACCGGTGCGCAGCTGGTGATACCCTCCTTCGCCCCCGCTGCTCCGCCGACCGGTGCCGATGTGGGACAGGAGAGCTCGCCCGTTGGCTCCTCGGAAGGGATGGCCGGCAGCGTCGAAGTGCAGGGAACGGCTCCCGCACAAGATACGAAGGCCGGCAGCACAGCTCCCCGTGACACAGCTCCCGGCGACACAGCTCCCAGCAACACGATCGCTGGCGACACAGGCCCTGGCGACACAGCTCCCCGTGACGGAGCTCCCAGCAACACGACGGGGAGGGCGGTAAGCCGGGAGTCGGTCGCGCCGATCCTGCCCAGGAGGTCTATCTCGACGGGCGGTCGGGGCCGTGGAGAAGGGTCCGGCAATGTGCGGCAGAGCGGGGCAGGAGGGGCCCGCAAGGCGACATCGCCCGTCGGCGAGCATCTTGAGGAGAGACGGCGGGTTCGCCGGCCGCCTCTGGTGCGAGCGGCGGCGATGGTGGGGGCGCCGAAGTGGTCGCCGAAGTCCAGGCGAACGGCGATCGTGGCAGGAGGTGCGCTCGTAGCGATCGTGACCCTGGCGTTTGGCAGGAGTGCGGTCTCGTCCGGAGGAAGGCGCGCAGTTCGCAAGTCGTCGCCGACACGGGTCCTCTCCGCACCGAGGAACCAGTTGTCCAGTCCTCCTGCCGGTTCGACCAACCCGGCGCTTGCCGGCAGCGGAGCACATCTCGATCCGGCCCGCAAGGGGCGTAGGTTCCGATCTCCCCCGAGCTCTCCGGCTGCTTTCTGGAAAGGCGGCGTGGTCGACCTGCGACTGGGGGGCACCGGCCGTCCGCGGCAGGTCCGCCTGCTGGGCGGCGGGACCGGCCAGCTCCTGCTCGGCCGGTGGAGCTGCTCGGGTGCATCGAACGCCGCGGTGTACCAGCCGGCCACGGGGCTGGTGTACTACTTCCGGTCCTGGCCGAGCCCCGGCCATCCGGTTCGTCCGGCCGGCCAGGCGGCCAGCGGCATCACCGGCGGTACTGCGAGAGTGACGACGACTGGCGGCTGCTCGAAGGTGGTAGTGACCAGCCCGGTGCTCCGCGTTCCCTGATCGCCGGCAAGGAGGGACTGCGGACCTGCCGGTTGGTGTGCGCAGGACGCCTTGTACGGCCGGGTTCTGCGAGCCCCCCAGACCAGATGGTGATCGTGTCTTCGGCCGTTGTTGCGGGCGCCATGCTCGATCTCGACAGCCGCCCGGCCAGCCTTCCGTGATACCCTACGGGGGTAGGGTAAAAGCAGTGGAGCGGTTCCTGGAGGCAGCTGTGTACGGCTACATCGCGGACAAGGAGGAGTACCTGAGGCGCCTGCGCCGCATCGAGGGCCAACTGCGGGGCCTGCAGCGGATGGTGGAGGAGGAGCGATACTGCATCGACATTCTGACGCAGGTGACGGCGGCGACGAAGGCACTCCACGCGGTGGCCCTTGGACTTCTGGAGGGACACATCGGCTCCTGCGTGGCGGACGCGGTGGCGGCGGGGGGACCGGAGGGCAGAGACAAGGTGAAGGAGGCGGCCGATGCGATCGGGCGACTCCTGCAGGCCTGAGTGGGAGAAGCTGAGTGCGAGAAACTGAGTGCGAGAAGGGAGCAGCGGGATGAGACAGCCGCCCGTCGCCAATGAGCCGAAGTTGGTGGAGCTACGGCTGGAGGGCATGACCTGCGCCTCCTGCGTCCGGAGGGTGGAACGTGCGCTCGGCGCCGTGGACGGGGTCGCCGGTGCCCGGGTGAACCTGGCGACGGAGTCGGCGTCGGTGGAGCTTGCGGAAGGGTCGACGCCGGGTCGGGACGCCTTGGTGGCGGCGGTGGAGAAGGCGGGCTACCGGGTTGTGACGGCCGCCGCCCGGACGGGCGGTGGAAGCACGTCGGTCCGTCTCGACGTCGAGGGCATGACCTGCGCCTCCTGCGTCCGGAGGGTGGAACGTGCGCTCGGCGCCGTGGACGGGGTCGCCGGTGCCCGGGTGAACCTGGCGACGGAGTCGGCCGAGGTGGACCTTTCGGCAGCCGTGGACGTGGGACAGCTTCTGGCCGCGGTGCAGGCGGCAGGATACTCGGCCAGACCGGTGGAGGCTGGCCCGGATCCTGCGGAGGAGGCCGAAGCTCGCCGTGCCAGGCGGCAAGCGGACCTTCGCCGGCGGAGAGGGAAGCTGGCTGTCGGGTCGTTGCTGACAGCGGCGGTGCTGGTTCTGGCCTACGGTTTCGGAAGCGAAGCGTGGTCCCGAATCGCTCAGTTCTTCCTGGTGCTGCCGGTGTTCACCTGGGTCGGCTGGACGTTCCATCGGGGGGCACTGGTAACCCTCCGCCACGGCAGTGCCAACATGGACACCTTGGTGTCACTGGGCTCCAGCGTGGCCTTCTTCTACTCGTCGGCTACGACGGTGTGGTCTCCGGGCGCACCCACTTACTACGACGTGGCCGGGGTGATCGTCACCCTGATATCGGTCGGGAAGTATCTCGAGGTGCTGTCCCGGGGCCGGGCGGGAGAGGCTATCGAGGAGCTGGCTCTGCTGGCGCCCCGTCAGGCCCATCTTCTCGCCAGGGCCGGCGCACCGGCGTCGTCGGGTGGCGAGCCGGTGGACGTGTCTCCCGCCACGCTCCGCCCCGGCGACGTGGTGCTGGCAAGGCCGGGTGAGCCGTTTCCCGCCGACGGAGTGGTGACGGCAGGTTCGAGCACTGTGGACGAGTCCATGATGACCGGCGAGAGCTTTCCGGTGCCGAAAGCGAGTGGTGACGGCGTGACCGGCGGGACGGTCAACGGGTCAGGTCCGCTGCAGGTGAGGGTTGCCAGGACGGGCGCAGAGTCGACGCTGGCGCAGATCATGGCGCTCGTGGAACGGGCGCAGCTGGAAAAGTCGAACGCACAGCGACTGGCGGACCGGGTGTCGTCCGTGTTCGTGCCGGTCATACTCGCGATCTCCGCAGTCACTTTCGCAGGTTGGCTGGCGAGCGGCCACTCGCTGGCGGCCGCGGTGGTTCCTGCTGTCGCCGTGCTGGTGGTCGCGTGCCCCTGCGCGCTGGGGCTGGCGACTCCGGTGGCGGTCATGGTCGGCACCGGCAGGGGAGCGGAGCTGGGGCTGCTGGTCTCTGGTGGTGAGGTGCTCGAACGGGTCCGCAAGCTGGCGACGGTGGTGGTGGACAAGACCGGCACGCTGACGCTGGGTCGGCCCGAGGTGGCCGATGTGATCGAAGTAGGGAGGGACGACAGGCCGGGCGAGCCCGGCGGCCCCCTCGACGGGCAAGACGTCCATTCCGCTTCGGGGGACGGGATCGGCACTGGCACCCAGGGCGGGAGGTCGGCGCTCGGTGGACCGGATGCCGGACCGGCTTGGCTGCTGTCGCTGGCTGCAGCCGTCGAAGCGCAGTCGGAGCACCCCTTGGCACGGGCGATCGAGGCGGCGGCAGGATCGGTTCCAGGGCGGTTCACGGCCGACGTGACCGACGTGGAGGCGACTGCGGGTGGCGGAGTGTCGGCGACGGTCGAGGGTCACCGGGTCGAGGTCGGCTCGTTGACCTGGATAAGCCGCACGGCGGACAGCCGCACCGCGGGATCGGACGTGGCAACCTCGGACGCCGGTCCGGTGGTAAAGCAGAGAGCTGACCAGCCGGAGCAGTGCGGCGGAGAGCTGGCGAGTCGAAGCCTGACGCCGGTGGGGGTGGCGGTGGACGGCCGAGTCCGGTTGCTGCTGGGCATCTCCGACGGGCTGCGACCGGACGCGGCGGCAGGCGTGGCGAGACTGAAGGCTTCCGGTCTCCGGGTGGTCCTCGCGACGGGGGACCGGGCGGAGGTAGCCGAAGCTGTAGCCGAGAAGACGGGCGTGGACGAGATCCGCGCCGGAATGGGTCCGGGGGACAAGGCTTCCCTGGTGAGGGAGTTGCAGAAGCGTTACGGTGCGGTAGCGATGGTGGGGGACGGCATCAACGACGCACCGGCGTTGGCGACTGCCGACGTAGGCATTGCGGTGGGGACGGGGACGGGTGCCGCAATGGCGGCTTCGGACATAACGCTGGTTCACGGGGACATCGGTGCAGTGGCCGACGCGATAGCGCTTTCCAGGGCGACCCGGCGCATAATCTGGCAGAACCTGGGATGGGCTTTCGGTTACAACCTGGTGCTGGTTCCGCTGGCAGCGTTCGGCGTCCTGCCACCGATGCTCGCTGCGATCGCGATGGCGGCCAGTTCGGTCAGCGTGGTGACGAACGCTCTGCGCCTGCGCCGCTTCGGCCGGGTCCAGGGGCCTGGCCGGTCTGCTTCCACTGGGGAGCAGCTTGCGTCACCGGTGGAACTGGAAGTCGAAGATGTACTCGGAGAAGGAAAGGTCCTCGGAGAAAGCAGGGTTCTCGGAGAAAGCAAAACTCTCGAAAGGGGCACAACATGAACACTCTCGACGTCACAGCGGCTGACATCTCGTGCGATCACTGCAAGCGGCATATCGAGCACGATCTGGGGGAGGTCCGAGGAGTTAGATCTGTAGTGGTGGACGTGGAGACGAAGGCGGTCCATGTCGAGTACGAAGGCGCCGAGACCGACGATGGAGCCCTGCGTTCGAAGCTGGACGAGATCGGCTACCCCGCAACTTGACGGCAAAGCGTCCAGCCTTGCGTGCGACTCGGTCAGCGTCCCCCCGGGGAACACCGCTCGGTTCCTATTTGAAGTCCGGATCCTCGTTCCTGGTCCGCTTCAGTTCGAAGAAGTGGGGATAGGAGGCAAGTGCAACTGCTCCATCGAAGACCGTTCCAGCGGTCTCACCTCTCGGGATCCTCGACAGCACGGGGCCGAAGAACGCCATGCCATTGACGTGGATGGTTGGCGTCCCCACGTCCAGCCCGACGGGCTCCATGCCGGCCCTGTGGCTCTCCAGAAGTGCCGCGTCGTAGTTGTCGCTGGACAGGGCGGCGCCGAGTCGTGCCGGTAACCCGACTTCTGCCAACGCTTCGGTCGCCACCTCTCCGTAGTCGTCCATGCCGCCGGGGTGGATCCGGTTGCCCATCGCGGTGTAGAGGTCTCGCACCGCCCGCTGACCGAACTGCTGGTCCACCGCCGTGCACACCCTGACCGGCCCCCACGCTCCCTCCAGTTTGTCCAGGTACTCCTGGGGCAGGTCCCTACCCTCGTTGAGCGCTGCCAGGCTCATGACATGAAACGTCAGGTCGATGCCACGGACCTTTTCGACCTCCAGGATCCATCGAGACGCGTTCCAGGCCCAGGGACAGATGGGATCGAACCAGAAGTCCACTTTCGACCGCTCGAGGCGGTGGCCTTCCGTCGGGTTCATGCCGGCACACTTCCTGTCGTAGAGGTCATTGCACAGTCAACTTATCGCCTCGTGGTCCCAAGCTCTCGTGGTCTGGAGCTCTCGTGGTCTGGAGCTCTCGTGGTCTGGAGCTCTCGTGGTCTGGAGCTCTCGTGGTTTGGAGCCCTCGTGGTCTGGAGCTCTCGTGGTCTGGAGTGTCCGGCGACCCCGGCCGGACCGGAGGGAGGGATGTTCGGCGAGTTGACGTGGGCGGCGTCGGGGTCAAGGGCGAGGCGGAGTATCGCTCCTGCTATCGAGTCGGCGTCGGTGAGAGTGACGGAGCCGGACCACGGCCTGATGCCGGCACTGGTCATCCACCGAGCCCCCTCGGTCGGCACTCCGAACGCGAACACCCGCCGGTCCGGCCGGCCGTTGCGGTCGACCAGCATCAGAGGCCCCGCCGTGACGTCCAAGCCGCCAGTGGGAGCTGCGGCTCCGCCCGAGTGGGGGAGGGCGTGCGGCCGGCACCGCCCTTCGTGCAACATGGAGCGGACCAGGGGATCGTCGGACAGTTCCGCGTCGAACGCTGGCATCCAGCAGTCGACCAGGGCCGTCACGCGGCCTCTCCAGTCCGGGATGCTGTCGGAGGTGACCTGCCAGCAGCCGCCGTGGCGGTCGTGGTCGACCCGGGTACCCGCACCTGTGAGTCGGACGACGCCCGAGGCGATCAGCGCCCCCAGCTGCTCGACCCGCCAGGCGGGAGGGCCGACCGACAGGAACGCGCTGAGGGGGTTGTACCAGCCCCGGACGTGGGTCGCGTAGGACCGACCGTCCAGCCCTCCATGGTCGAGCAGCGTCCGCACCTGGTTGCGCAGGTCCCTCAGCACGTCGAGCGCTGCCTTGACCGGCCCCGCCAGGTTGCCCAGCGCCGCCGCGTCAACGTCGGCACCGAGGTGGTGCAGTGCCCAGGCGTTGAACAGCGAGAGCGATCTGAACCGGCGCCCACGGAGCGGATCCGAGAGGGCGCCCCAGTCCCAATGCTGGTCGGGCGGCAAGCCGGCCCTGCTCACCATCCGCTCCCGTTCGGATGGGCATGCTCGTACGTACGCACCTCTGAACGACAGTCCGGGGTCGGCGAGCCGGTCCGCCGGCTCGACCGGAGAGGTGTCCGCCGGGAGTGGCCAACCGAGGAGGCAGGAGTAGTAGACGGCCTCCGCCTCGGCTGCTATGAGCGGCCATATTTCGGTGGCGAAGTCGAGAGGCCGCCCCCTCAGCCGAGTGCTGCGCCGAAGCTGTGACGCATGGGCTTCGGTGAGGAGCGCCGGCTCGAAGCGACCGGAGGAGCCCTTGTGGTCCTCGCCCCTGGCGTGGTGGGGCACGCCCCGCCGCGAGCCGGCCAGCAGCAGGGGTTCGTTCCCCGACGGCCGGTAGCGCAGCTCGCCTCCTGCCCGCTCGAAGCAGCCCCCTCGGGCGACGCAGAACAGCGACAGGTGGTCGAAGAAGTTGAGGCCCAGGCCAAGAAGAAGAGTGGGCTGGCCCGGCTTCACTTCGTCCACCGGGGCGTCTGCCGGATTGCCGGGCGGCAGGTGGATCGAGCGGTCCCCGGCGGCCGAGGTGGAAGGACTCCACTGCTTGGAGCGGCCGCTCGAGTGCCCCAACGCCAGCACGACCGCGTCCAGGTCGTCGAGGCGGCCTCCGCTCAGGAACCGAACAGAGCGCGGCATGTTTCCCTGCCCGCCCAGTCGGACCGCCTGCTCGGCGTGGTGGGACACGGACATCCACGGCGGGAGACCGTCCACCACCGTCGTGTACGCCCATCGGAGATAGTGCCCGTAGAGCCGGCGGGTGGGATAGGAGTCCGGGCGGAGGGACAGAGCCTCCGCCCGGACCTCTGCGGAAACCTGTTCGGTGGCGCTCCTGGCCCACTCGTACAGCGTCGGCCCCGGCCTCGGCGGCGTCTCGCAGCGGACCGTCCGGTCCCCGAAGACGGTCACCTGACAAGCGACTGTGTTCATGTGCAGCCACCGTGACTGATCGGTCCGCCACACTGCTCCGCAGCCCGGTTGGTGGAGATCGACGAGATGCACTTCGACGGTGCGCCCGCGCACTGGTGGCGGTACGTCCGGACCGTGTCCCAGCCGGCTGCCGATCCTCTCCAGCACCGAGAGCCCGCGGGGGCCAGCACCCACGATGCAGATCCGCAGTGGTCGGACGGCGTCCGGCGGTGCACCGCCTTCCCGTCCCGGCTGTCCGAACCGGCGCCGAGCTGCTGGGTGAGCGGCGTCGGTCTCCGTGACGTCGCTCTCGTTCAACCAGCCGACGTCCTGTGGCCCAACTGGGAAAGGAGTGTTGCGGTCACCGCCGCGGCGGGCACCGCCTGCGCAGAGCGGAACCCCGTACCGGCCCATAGGGCCATCGATTCCCAGTCGGACCGGTCTGCAGCGGCACGGCGAAGTGGAGCTGTCAATCGGTTGAGCACGGGATAGCCGGTCGGAGCGACGGGGGAGTGGTCAATCACGAACCGGTTCTCCAAGGCGCGCGCCCAGCGACCGGAGAAGGCGCGAGTCGGTCGGGTCGAGGCGAACCGGCCACTCGTCAGGGCCGCCTTGTAAGCGGCGTGGGCTCCGCACTCCGGTGTGAGCAGGAACGCTGTGCCGAGCGACACTGCGGACGCACCTCTGTCCAGAGCTTCCCGGACCGCCGCTGCTTCCGCAGGCAACCCTCCGGCTGCGATCAAAGGCACCGACGTGGCCTGCCGCACCGCCGTCAGCAGAGCAGGCAACGGTTCCGTCCGGCACCTGTCCGGTTCGATGAAGGAGCCCTGGTGCCCTCCGGCCTCCACCGCCTGGACGCAGAGAGCGTCCGCTCCGCTGACCTGCGCTCGGACCGCCTCGTCAACCGTTGTCACGGTCGCCACCACCGTTGCACCCGAGTCGTGGAACCTCTGGACGAGCGAGGGGGATGGGGGGCCGAAGGTGAAACTGGCGAGATCGACTCCTTCCGAGAGCAGCATGTCAACCTTGCCGTCCCAGGAGTCGGTGCCGTCTCCACCGCCGACGGAGGGAGAGCGGCTGCCGGTCGACATGGCCTGCCCGACGTCCCACCCCACTCCCAGGCGGTCCGCCTCGGGGCGCAGCCGCTCCAGGTATGACCGGAGGGCCTCCGGGTCGGCCGTCGCTACGGTCGGCACGAACAGGTTCACTCCGAAAGGCGCCGGCGTGAGCGATCTCGTGCGCCGGATGTCCGAGCGGAGCTCGTCCACGGTCCTGTAGCCGCCCGCCAGGAACCCGAGGCCTCCTGCGCCCGACACCGCCGCCGCCAGCTCCGGCGTGGAGGGGCCTCCTGCCATTGGCGCCTGGAGCACTGTCCGGGACAGCAGCAGCGAAGGGTCCATCCCGGCCAACGTACCGGAGACGCGCTGCAATGTGCTCGCCGCCGAGACGCCGGCAGCAGTGGCCCCGCTCGAGGGGTGGTCCCGCTCGGCGGAGCGTCTTGCGGTGGGGGAGGGTCTTGCGGTGGGGGAGCGTCTGCGGGCGGGGGAGCGTCTGCGGGTGCTCAAACCCTCTGTAGTAGGGACCGGGGAACCGTCTGGAAGTGGCATCCGAGGACCGCCTCGCCTGCGGATATGCGAAGTTCCGGGCTGCAACCCCCCAGCCGGAACGTCGCCGGGAGAGGCAGATGAGCCCGAGGTAGGCCCGGTATGCCGAGGGATATGCCCTCCGAACGGCTGATGGAGGGATGCAGGGTGACTCGCTGGCCGAACAGCGATGTCGTGGCGCTGCCATTTGCCAGGAGCTGCACCCTCTGGCCGAAGACAGCGGACACCTGCTGCGCCGTCACTACGGCGTCGAGGGTGGCGGGACCGGTCGAGTCGATCTTTATCGCGCCCCGTCCCAACAGCGAAGACCGCTGCACCCGGATCCGGTCGACCGTCGCGTTCACGGCGGCGACGTGTAGGGGACCTATGCCTGTAGATCCCAGGCGCACGTCTACCGATCTGACGGTGCCGTCGGCCAGCAGGTTCCACAGGAAGGGGAAGCCGCTGATGTGCACCGACGGCCGGGACGAAGCTCCGAGCGTGCCGACCAGCTGGGAGGCCACCCTCTGTTGAGCGTACAGCCGTGCGGCATAGTCCGCCCCCCAGAGCAGGGCGACGACCAGGACCAGCGATAGGGCGGCACGCTTCAACGTCCGTCCGCCCCGCTCACCAGCGGTCCCTCAATCGCAGCCGGATCGGCCGGCCGTCGGGGTCCACTAAGGACCGGTAGAGCGGCGTGGCCCAGACCCGCGCAGACGGAGTGAGCGGGATGGTGCGGTGTCGCCTGACCCTCCCGGCCGGCCGGGGCCCCTTCCGACCGCTGCGATACCAATCGTCCAGCGCATCGGCGCATTTTCCGAACGACTCCAAGGCGGAGGACGGGTCGAGCAGATCGTCGTAGTGGCCCTCCTCTCTTCCCAAGTGCTCCCGCCAGAGCCTCAGCCGAAGGTCTCTCGCGAACACTCGCGCTCCGTCGCCCAGCCCGGCCGGGTCTTCGGGGTGCCGTGCGTCCCTCGTTTCGTCCAGCACCGCCGCGGTCAGCTCCGAGTCGTGTGACCACGAACGGAGGTTGAAGTTGTCGGAGCCGACCGAGCACCATACGTCGTCCACCACGCACACCTTTGCGTGGACGTACACAGGCGTCCCGGCAAGGTTCTCCACGTCGAAGACGTGAACCCGTCCCGGGCCCAGGGCGTCCAGCACGGCCATTGCCTGGTCCCGGCCCACCAGGTTCATGGGCGTGGAGACGCGGCCCGACCGATCGGGGAAACGAGGCACGACGGCCAGGATGTGCAGGTCGGGCGACCGGCGCAGTGCCTCTCCGAGCACCTTCGCCACGCTGGTCGACCACAGGTACTGGTCCTCCAGGTAGACCAACCGGCGTGCGCGGCTCATCGCCTTGCGGTAGGCCCTCGCCACGCTTCGCTCACCGTCGGGGGCGAACGGGTAGGGGGGCCGGCGCTTGGGATAGGTGCGCAGCACCTGTACCGCATGCGGGCCGCTGGCAGGAGGGGTGGGCGGGACCGGGGGAAGCGGGCCTCCCCTCCGGTCGTCGCCCCTCAGCTTGTCCAGAGCCAGGCCCACCGGGTTCAGGCTTATGGGGGTGGGGTCCTCCCACCTTTCCCTGAAGGTCAGCTCGAGATCGGACACAGCGGGTCCGGAGATCTCGAGCTGCACGTCGTGCCAGGGGGGAGTGGGCCCGTAGGGGCCGGGGAGGCGCTGCGGCTGGGGATCGCCCAGGTGGTTCTCGTCGTCGTGACGGCTGTGGCAGAGGTCGATCCCCCCCACGAACGCGACGCCATACGGCTTGCGTCCCGCGTAACGGGCGACGACCAGCTTCTGGTGGTGCGAACCTCCCGGTCGCACCCGCTGGTCCAGCAGCATCTCTCCGCCCGCCGCATCCACCTCCTCACCCAGGTGCCGGTTCTCCTCCGAGCTGAACTGGAACCGGTCCAGATGGGACCGCCAGACCAACCCTTTTACGCACACTCCCCGCCGGGCCGCTTCGCTCAACACGTACGAAACCTCGGTGCCAGGACCGGCAAGCCGCTCGTCGGGGTCCCCGCGCCAGTCGGTCACGAACAGATGGTCCCCCGCCTTCAGCTGGCTGACCACCTCGTACAGCCGCGGGAAGTAGGAGGCTCCGTGAACATGGGCCACCACCAGGTTCCCTGTCGTCCACGCCACCGTGTCGGCCGAGGGCGCCCCGGATCGGCCGGAGTCGATCCGAGTCGCCGCATTCCCTCGCTCGTCGGCCGTCAGGAACCAGTCGTCCAGTGCCACAGCCTCAGGCGCCCCAGGGGGTCGACGAGAGCTCCGGGGAGCTCCAGCCGGTGATGCCACGCACCGCCGTGAACCGGAGCCGGTACGCACCGGGAGCTGCTCCTCCGCTCAGCTGCACCACGGCGGTAGCCCGGGCCGACTGGACCTGGGTCCCCGCGACTCGCAGGTCGATCGACAGACCACGGAGGTACGTCTGGACGCTGGCGGCTGCGAACGGAGCCCCCGGTCCGGACAGGTCGCTGGCAAGCGACCTCTGGAACAGCTGCACCAGGGACAGCTCGGCGTGGACCGGAGCAAGGCTCTGACGGAACGAATCGGTGGGAGAGCCGGACAGGCGCAACGTCCCCAGGGGGACCGACGGGAGATCCGCCGGTCGGCTCGGGAGCGAAGGCGTCGTGGCGCTGCCGTCGCCGGACACCTGCGGTGACGACCCTGGCGCCGCTGACACTGCCCTCGGAGTCGACCGCTGGAGAGTGGCCGTCACGAGATAGCGGCGGGACGTGAACCACAGCGCGTCCAGCGGATAGCACGTGTCCAGGACGAGTACCGGGGCATTCCCCGACGCTACAGCAGATCCGGCATCGACCACCCGCTGACTGGTGACGGCGTAGGTGTACGTCGCACAGGGAGTGCGGTACCGGATGGTGCTGCCGGCCCTGAGCATGTCTATCCGCGAGAACCACGACACGTTGTGGGCAGCCAGCACGGCTGTGCCGACGCTGCCGGGCCACACGCTGGATACCACGTGGCCGACGGCCACTGCCAGCTGTGCCGACCCGTCGCCTTGCACTACGGGGGCCCGGAGCCGGAGGGAGGGAATCAGCAGCTCCCCCTGAAGGCTGCCGTCGGGACCGGACGGCGGGGCGCACGCCCCCGAGAAGCCGTGCCGGGATGGCATGACCGGCTGGGCCGCCACAAGGCGCTGCTCTGCGGCCAGCAGGCGGCTGCCGCCGCCTTTGTAGTGCAAGTAGAACAGTGCGACGTTCGTCGCCAGCGCCAGTCCGACTCCCAGCAGCGCCCAGGCTGCGAACACGGTCCCGAGTCGGGCGCGGCGCCTCGGCGGCCGGCGCATCGCAGGGCGACGGGCGCAGATCCGCTGGTAGGCGGGCGACGTGAAGGTAGTGCTGCCAGGGGATGCTCTGCCAGGGGATGCTCTGCCAGCCGGTTCTCCCTGGCAGGAGGCGATTCCGGCCTCGCCGATACCCCCACTTCCTGCGGGCACCGTGCTCCGGGGCACTCCGGGCACAGCGGGGTCGCCCGGTGGCTCGGGGTCAACCGGTGGCTCGGGGTCGCCCGATCTGGCGTGCTCCAGTGCGAGCCCTGCCGCCACGGTGGCGATCAGAGCGAGAAGGCGCCACTGCCGCCCGGCCTTGGCCATCGGCAGGCGAGGACGGTATCTCACGTCGCAGGAGGACGGAGCCGAACGGGGACCGCTCGGCGGGGGATACCCTCGCCGTTGGTCGCCCTCCTGTGTGGACACCACTCGGCAAGTCCGGAATCGTCCCGCAAGGCCTCCACCCGTTCCATGTCGAACCCAGTTGAATTGGGCGAGCCCGATCGATTAGGTCGAACCCAATTGACTAGATCGACCGGAATGCCTCGGAGATGGAGCGACGAAGCAGATAAGGACTCGGACAATTGCCCTGCTGTGGTCAGGACGCCTGATCGGGGCGTTGCTACCCTGGGTGGATGCAATCAAGGGGAGCCGCACGCAAAGGCGCTCCCGACCAAGTTGCCGGGGCGAGTGTCGCCGGAGAATCCGTAGCGGGTCAGCGTGCGCCTGGAGGCGATCGTGAGGGGGACGGTGGAGCGCCAGACGATCGGGGCGACACGCCGACGGACCAACGGGGCAGGTTCGAGCACGCTTCGGTCCCCATGAGACGGAAGCCAGGCGGCTCCCGCCGCTACGGCGGCACCGGTGCGCCGGAGGTGACGGCACGAGGGCCCGGGCGGTTCGCTCCCTGGGCGGAGATGGCCACCGACGGGATACAGCATGCGATCGTGCTGAGCCTGCTGGTGATAGCGGCGGTGGTGCTGGTTCGTACCGTGGTGACCTTCCTGTTCGACGTGAACGGCTATCCGACCAGTCTCGTCAACGCGCTGGACGGGATCCTGGTGGCGATCATCCTGCTGGACATACTTCGAACGGTGCGTAGCCACACCCAGGGTGACACCCTGCCGGTCAAGCCGTTCCTCGTGATCGGCGTCCTGGCCGCCATCAGGGACATCCTGAGTGCCTCCGCCCACCTGACGCTGGGCCGTCACCTGAGCGCTTCCGCGTTCGACCAGGCTCTCATCGAGCTCTCGGTGAGCGTGGGAGTGATCCTCGCCCTGCTCGGGGGCCTGGTGCTGCTTCGTGTGTCGTCCCGGGACGAGCCGGCCCCTCCGGAGAGGGACCGGCCACCGGGGAGTACGGCGGGGGAGCAGGTTCGCGGGGCGGTCCCGGCGGAACGGTCGGTATGAGCGTGCCGCGCGCCTGGGACCGGAACGGTCAGGCGCTCTTGATGGCAGAGACTTCGAGCTCGAGCACGATGGAGTCGCTGACCAGGACGCCGCCCGTTTCGAGGGGCGCATTCCAGGTGATGCCGTAGTCCTTGCGGGAGATGGTCAGCGACCCCTCGAACCCGAGACGGACGTTGCCGTACGGGTCGGTCGCAGAACCTTCGTAGCTGACGGGAATGGTCACGGGGCGAGTGACACCCCGTATGGTCAGGTCGCCTGACAGCGCGAACTCGCCTTCGCCGGCCGCCGCGACCGCGGTCGACGCGAACGTGATCTGCGGATACTGCTCTGCGGCGAGGAAGTCGTTGGTGCGGAGGTGCTCGTCGCGCTGGGCGTTGCGGGTGTCGATGCTGGCGACTTGGATCACGACTTCGGCGCTGGACCGGGACGGGTTCTCGCCGTCGATCGTGACTGTGCCGCGAAAGTCGTTGAACGAGCCCCTCACCTTGGTCACCATCGCGTGCCTGGCGACGAACCCGATACGGCTGTGGTTCGGATCCAGAGAATATGTGCCGGTCAGGCTCTTGAAGTCGGTCTCTGTGGTTGCGGTCATGTCGCTCTCCTTTGCGTTTGTGCCATGTCGGCTACCCGACGGAACGCATCTTCCGACGTCTCACTCTACATGACGTATCATGTTCGTGTAGAGGAACATCGATGATAGGTCATCTATTCCTGGGAGCTAAAGTCGCAAGCGATGAGCGGACCGTGGCTGACCGACGACCAGCAGCGGACCTGGAGGACGTACCTGCGGATGCAGGCGGAGATCCAGAGCCGGCTGAACCGCCAGCTACAGGTCGACCACGGCCTGTCTCTGGCCGACTACGAAGTGCTCGTGCATCTGGGCGCAGCGGATGGACACAGGATGCGGCCGTTCGAACTGGGGGCGGCAATGCAGTGGGAACAGAGCCGGCTGGCTCATCAGCTCGCCCGTATGCAGCGCCGTGGTCTGGTAGAGCGCCGCAGCTGCGCGACCGACCGGCGTGGCGCCTACGTGGTGCTGAGCGAAGCCGGAGGCCAGGCGCTGGACAAGGCGGCCCCCGGTCATGTCGGAGCGGTCCGGCGGCTGCTGTTCGACGGGCTCACCGAAGGCCAGGTCGGCGAGTTGGAGACCATCTGCAAGACCGTCCTCGCCAATCTTCCGTGTACTTGACATAACTACCATTATCGGCGGAATGTGGAAGGGGAGCCAGATCTCGATCTTCCGTCCGCACCGCCGGGTCTTTGAACTTGCGGGTCCCTCTTCTGGCGATGCGCCGACGGACTCGGGAACCGGCGCGGATGCTTCCTCGACCGCCGCACGAGATGGGCCACGCGAGGAGCCCCGGCCCAGCACCCGTCTCGAGTCCGGCGCCGTGGCCCCGGCTCCGCTCCACCCGCTCCGGTCGGGCCGTTGTCGAACGGACTGTCGCCGGGAGCACGATCCTGTCGCCGGGAGCACGATCCTGTCGCCGGGAGCACGATTCCGATCGCTTCTGGTCGCTCGGTCGGTCCGTCCGCTGTAGTTTCGGGATGATGTCCCGTCGGATAGAGGTTCAACTCACGAGTACCAATCCCGAGGGCGTGTGGACGTGGCGCGCAGCCGGCGCCAAAGAACCCAAGGGCAGCGTCGGGGCAGACCTTCTGTACGAAGGCGCGAAGGTCGGAGACGTGGTCAGAGCCGAGGCCGACTTCGACATCGACGGCATCCGCATACTCCAGGTGTTCCCGCCGAAGGCGCCCAGGGCCTCGTCCGGGCCGCAGATGCTGGAGCTGAAGGGCACCGGGGGGCCGCTGGAGGGAGTGACGACCAGCCTGGTAGGCAAGCGCGGAAAGTCGTCCCGTCCGGGTCGGCCTCCGCAGCGAGACGGTCGGGACGAGCGCATCGGGGCGGGGCGTCGTCCACCGCGCCGCGAAGGGGGCCCGAGCCCGGACTCCCGGCGCGGGACGGACGTCGACCGGGTGTCCGCCGGCGCCGGTCGGGAACGTGGGGGCGCCAGGGAGCGGCCGCGTCCGGACGGCTCCGCAGGGGCGGCTCCCGCCTCGCACCGCTCGCAAGTGCCCAAGAGGCTGAGCGTTCGCAACACGCACCGTGCAGCAGCGCTCGCATCGCTGCCGGAAGAGCAGAGGCCAATTGCGGAGCAGGTGTTGAAAGGCGGCATCCCGGCGGTCCGCCAGGCGCTCGAGGTGCAGAACGCTCAGGCACGTTCGACCGGAGCTCCTGAGGTGCCCTCGGAGCCGGTCCTTGTGCTGGCGGAGAAGCTCCTCCCGAGGCTGAAGGCGGCTGCATGGCGAGACCGGGCGGAGGCTGTCGCGGCGAGCGTGGATCAAGTCGGGCTCCGGGACCTGCGGTCCGCCGTGGCAGGAGCCGACGCAGCGAGGGACGACGATGCGCGGGCGCTCGCCGCCACGTTGAGGTCTGCGCTGGAGAAGCGGATAGAGGACGGACGTCAGAAGTGGCTGGCGGACATCGGCAAGTTGCTGCAAGATGGTCGAGTCGTGCGGGCGCTCAGGCTGTCGAGCCATCCCTCCGACCCTGCTGCACGTTTCCCGGCGGAGCTGGCACTGGACTTGAGCCGGGCGGCGTCGGCAGCGATGACGCCCGACACGTTGCCGGATCGATGGTTGGCCGTTCTGGAGGCGGTGGCTGCATCGCCGGTGAGGCGAAGCGTCCACCCGTCGGGACTTCCGCCGGAGCCGGGCGAGGCGCTGCTGTCCGCGGCCAAACGGCTGTCCGGCAAGGTTCCCGCCATGGCACAACTGCTGGGAATCGAAATGCCGCCACCTCCCGGCCCCCCGAGAGGTCCTGGGGCGGCTCGCCCCATGCCTCCCAAGCCGTATTCTCGCCACAATCGGGCAACTTCCCCGCGCTCCCCGGGCTCCCCGGGCGATCGACCCTCCGGCGAGGCGCCCTCCGGCGAGGCCGGTGTCGACGCCCGGACGGGCAGGGCGGTGTCGGACGGCGACCGCACGGAAGCTGCGGCGCAACCGGTCTCTGCGGCACCGGCGGCCGAGCCGGTGGCGGCACAACCGGGGACGCTGACAGCCGAGCCGGAGCCACCGGCGGCCGAGGTGGCGCCGTCAACTGAGCCTGCTGAGAACTCCGTGGCCACGGAGGAAGGCGCCCAACCCGTCGACGAGAGGTAGCCGGTCCAGCTGCTCCGCTCCGGTCCAGATGGCGTCGGAGGCGTCTCCCCCCGCCGTGAGCTTCGGGGCGGACTGGACGGCGCTGTGAGGGGAAGCGCCGGTCGTCTGTTGGCCGACACCACTGTCGGCTTCGGAGTGCTCCGGAGGACTGGCCCAGAAGTCCAGCACTACGAAGTGATGTCGAGGGCCGATCAGTTCGGCGAAGCCGATGAACCGGCCACAGCGGACGGTAAGACCGGTCTCCTCCAACACCTCCCTTTCGACCGCTTCCGCCAGAGTCTCGCCGTGCTCCAACTTCCCTCCCGGGATGGACCACAGCCCTCGTTGAGGATCTCGCCCCCTTCTCACGAGAAGCAGGAGGCCCCCGGAGAGTACGACAGCACCCACTGCGATGACGGGTACCCGGTGCGGTGGGGGCTTGCCTCGGAGTGCCGTCATGCACCTGTCGGAGCGTCTGACTGGTCGAGATCTCGGCGCATCACGATAAGCCTGGCTTTGAAGCCGCTCAGTTCCAGCAGGCGCTTGGCGGAGCGGTCGCCCGGGAGCGCCGGGGCATCGATCGATCCGGCTCCTTCGTGCCACAGCCAGTCGACGGCTGCTTGCGTCAACGCCTCCCCTGCACCCAGGCCACGTGCCTCGGGCTCCACCCATACGCAACGGAGCATCCCGATGCGTCCCTCACCACTCCTTTCGACCAGGGAGGCTGCGGCGTATCCGACATCGGCTCCGGCCCACGAGGCGATCCACATCGCGGATCCGGCGGACCCGAGGAACGAGGGCACGTCTTCGCCACATGCTAAGGGCTGCTCGACCTCGGCCAGAAGAGCCACTCCCCCTCTGCGAGACGACACGTCTTCGAGGGCCAGCTTGCCCAGCCTTGCGAGCGCACCGGCGTCGCCCGCTCCGGCACGCCGCACCGCCGGCATGCTCAGCTCCGTTTGGGATCGTTCAGGAGCTGGTTGGCCTTGGTCAGTATCGTCCGCCGCGCGCGGGTCGCGCTCTCGTACTCCACGACGGCCCGCAGCTCCGATGAGCTCAGACCCGGTAGCCGTTGGACCACCTGCATGGCAGACAGTTGGTCGTAGCCGGAGATCCCACTCGGAAGCGGCACGTCCTCCTCCGACCCGTCGGCCCCCAGGCCCTCGAAGGATCCTGTCGCCTCCACTGCCGCAGCGCCAGCCTCTTTCCCCGTGTTCCCCGTGCCGCCCGAACGATCGTTTCGAGGGCCTGTTGAGCCGGCGTCCCCGAAGGACGAACTGGTAGTCGGTGCCTGGACCGGTGACCGGGAGGTAGCCGCCGTTGGGCTTGCAGTCCCGAACGGATTGGGGAAAAGCCGGGTCATCCGGAGCAGTGTGTCACCAAGCTGCCTGCCCAACGCCGCCTGGCCCTGGCTCAAGGCGAACCGGCCGACGATGCGGGCGCTGCTGATCTGCTGGTCAGCTGTCCGGTGGCCGCGCTGCACCAGGTTGCCCAACTCCCCCGAGCCCATGTCGCCACTCAGGATCTTCGGCAGCTCCTCCTTTGCGGCCAACAGCAGTCCCAACGGCCCGTAGACCAAGACGTCCAGGGCCGCCTCGGCGACCGACGGACCACCGGCTCCACGGCTCGGTCCTGAACCACCCTGTCCTGAACCACCGCCCGTGCCACTCATACGCAATCCCTGCAGTACATTCTCACCTCGTCTGCGAGCTGGCTTGGATGTTTCACCAGGAAGCACGACTGGCAGAGAAACTCACCCGGCTGCTTCGGCAGAACCTTGGCAGTCCCTTCGGACCGGTCCCCGGGCTCGGAGGGATCCTCGTCATCCTCCTCCTCGTCGTCCACCACGACAAGTCGCTCCTTGAGGATCACGTCGAGGCTCGCCTCCACCTCGTCGTCGTCTACCTCCTCGTCCTCCTCCTCCTCCTCCTCGGAGTCGGCGTCGCTCCTGGTGCGTGCTCCCCGCTCCTTACCCGGCTGGACCACAACTTCACCCTGGTCCTCGTCGTCCTCCAGATCCGCGTCGTCGTCCTCTGTGTCGACGTCGGGGTCGTCGACGTCCCCTTCGTCCTCTTCCAGCTCTGCGAGGTCGGGATCGACCGCGCCCGCTTCTTCGTCGTCGATGTCATCGTCCAAGTCGTCGTCAGCCATGGTGTCCTCATAGGGAATGTCAGCGGGCGGGAGCCTACACGCGGGTGCAGCGGCACAGTACAGCGGCGACGCCGCCCGCTCGGCAGCACCCGCCGGTCCGGCTGGGACCGGGGAGAAGCGACTCCGCCGGATGCACGTCCGAACTGCGAGCGCCGGGCCCAGAGACCTTTGGTGCCGTCGACCTGAGGCGGTGACGTTTTCTACTCGGTCCTGGGCCCTCGGCCCGCCTGCTACCACACCCCTTACCGAGGTGTCCCGCCCTAGCGCGGCTCGATAGCGTTCGTGTGCTGCATTCTCGGCAGTGCCATTTATTGCACCCAGAAGAACAGTTCGTCAACAAGACGCGAACCCCGCCTAGCTGGGACGTTTGGCGTAAATCCTGCTCAGAGGGGCCAAAAAAAATACTGTTGGTGGCCCTTACCCTACGGAGAGAGCATCCGAAGCCGCGGGGGAAGAGCGGTGTGCCGGTCAGCCTGCCCTTCCTGCCTCCAGACGGCGATGCTCGAGACGTCGCTCGGCTTCCAACCTTCCCGGTCCCACTGTACCGCCGTGGTCCACGAACGACATGGCGCGGGCGATGCTGCGGTGGCCCGCCTGTTCCGCTATGCAGCTGTGCATCTGCTGCGCTATCCGGCGGTAGGACGGATGGCCCTGGGGGGCCGAACGCAGCTCCAGCATGTGCATCGCCGCTCGGGCGTTGATGCCGACGGCGAAGCGAATCCTCCACGCGAGCCCCAGGGCATACGGAGCGCGTTGGGGGAAACGTTCGCCAAGCACGTCGTAAAGGGCGGCCGACCGAGCCATCGCCTCCTCGTAGGCACCTCCGAGCCCCGCTTCCACCACGCTTGTCGGCACCTCGTATCCAAGCTCCGTGGAGAGGGGCTGCCACTCGATGTTGAGCATCCGATGTCGCTGAAGGTCCCTGAACGCCCCGTAGTCCGAGACCACGTCGAACCGGTACCGAGCGAGCTCGAACGCTCTGCCGGGCTTCTGTCGCCGGTTCCCTCGCCTGCCCACGTACGCGTCCATCAAGGCGTCCCTGTCCGACTGCGAGAGCCGGCGGACCCGCTCCAGCAACTGGACCTCCGGAAGATCGGTCGCCGAGTAGAGGACGGCGGCAAGCACCTTGTCCTCGCCGTCGCGGTCGTAGTCGACCAGCGTCACGGGTGCCTGCGGCCAGGCCGACTCGCCGGCCAGCAGCCGTCTTGCCACCTCGGTCGTGGCGGCACGGTTCTCCTCCATGTAGCGGCCCCAGGCCACACCCCGGTCGGGACGGTCCACTCTGGTCAGAAAGGAAGGGATCACCTTCCGCAGCTCCTCGAGCATCATGTCGGAGTAGCTCACCGCCTCGGGGAGGGACGACGTCCGCATACGGATCAGCAGCTGCTCGAAGGACTGACCGGAAGCGTATATGCCGACGTTCGACAGCGCCCCTACCGGCAGCAGCCCTCGCAGCGCATCCAGGGCCTGGGCGCGTACCGATCGGCGCCACGCCAGCTCCGACACCTCGGACGGGCGGCTGTGCTCCCGGGCGAGGTAAGCCTGGAGCGGCCCGAGGAGCGATCCGTAGGTGTCGAACGCCCGGTCCATGTCGGCCACGTAGCGGGCACCGAGGTCCGATCCGAGGATGCCGGGATCGCGGTAGTAGCGGTAGCGGCCGTTCGGGAGGCGGCTGTCGTAGGGAACGTAACGGGTGGACTGCTCCAGGTACGCAGCCAGGCGGCCACGTTCCAGGATCTTGGTGAGAAGGTTCGACGCCTGCTCGCACGCGAGATGAACGCCGCCCAGTTGCGCTACCGAGTCGTCGCCGTAGTCCAGGAAGACCTTGTCGTAGAGCTTCTCGGCCCTCGTGCCGGCAGCCACCGACCCGCCGCCGGCGACCCGGTCTCCGCCGTCCGAGAGGTCGCTGTCCGAGAGGCCGCCGTCCGAGAGGTCGTCCGCGAACTCGTCCAGGAACAGGCGCCTGAGGCTCTTGTCCGAACGGGAGTAACGGGCGAAGAGAGCGCCCTTGACGACTTCCGGCAGGTTCACGAGAGCGAACACCGGAAGATGGTCGTTCGTGAAATACCGGCTCAGAAGCCGGCGTTCCTGCTCCGTGAACTGCTCCGAGGCGTAAGGAATCATGCGACCCGCAGACTATTGCAGAGACGGCACCGAAGGGGTGGATACTTCTACCAGGGATGAAGCTGCGACCACTCCCCGTAGTAGGGAATCCGCGGCGCGGCGGGCGGTGGTGGCAGTGTCCGGTTCGGGTGCCACGTCGGCGATCTGTCCCAGCAAGTCCGCCAGCTGCTTCACGTTCCTTACGAAGTCTCCACCGGGAAAACAGCCGTCCTCCAACACTGCAGAGAGGCTGCGGCCCGCCGCCCATGCCTGGGCCGGTCCCATGAACCCCGGGTCCGGCGGCCGAGTCGTGGGAAGCCGGAAAGCCACCTCGTCGGCTTGCAGGGCCCTCCAACACTGTTCCACGGCGACCCAGCGGAACGAAGCGTCCGGGCTGACGCGAAGCTTCGACGGCACGACCTGGCGGCCGCGCGCCTCGAAGGTGAACACCGACGCAACTGCCGCCAGGGAGGGCGCGTCGAGCCCGTCGAGGACCCCTTCGTCGATGCACTCGGCGATCAGCAGGTCCTGCTCGTGGTAGATGCGGCCGAGCCGTTCCCCTCTCGGTTCCAATTTCCAGTCGCAGACGTACCGCCGTCGCTCCAACAGGCCCAGCACCCTGTCCAGCTGAGCCGCCAGGGATCCCCTTCGGCTGCGGGCAGCCTCATGCAGCCTCTCGACATCACGTCCGAGGCGCTCCGCCCGCTCGGCCGCCCGTATATGGGCCCGCAACTGGGGACACCCTGCCACGGGATGGGGCGCCCCCTTGGCCCTCCGCTGGGGCCGTTCGGGGCGCTCGTCGGCCGACTCCGTAGTGGCCACCCCTCGCAGACGGGTTGCGACCGCCGCAAGGAATGCCGGATCGGAGGGATTGTACGGCACGGGGAGGTCGATGCGTCCCACTACGGCCGGAGCTGCGTCGAAGTCGTCCGGGGCCAGGAGCTCCCGCCTGCCCCGACGGCCTACGGCGGCCACGCGGACTCCCCCGCCTCGCCGTCTTGCCGTTGCCACGACCGCCAAGGGGATCCCTTTGCGGGTAACCAGCTCGCCCGGTCGTAGGCGTGCCAGCGCTGCCTGGATCTCGGTCCGGGCCGAGGGCGGCCCCAAGCCGGCTCGCGCCGCACTGCGCCTGTTCCGCTCCAGGTCCAAGTACCCGGCCAGATCCCCTCTTTCGCAATGCGCTGCGGCACTCGCCTCCGACAGCAGCTCTTGCGTGCGTTCCAACTTGGCCTGGATCGCGACCACGTCGGCGTCCGTGCGGTACTGGCCGAAGGACAGGCTGAGCAGCTGGTGAGCTCTGGCTCGGTCGTAGCGGCGGACGAGGTTGACCGCCATGTTGTACGTCGGCCGGAAGGACGACGTCAGCTCGTAGGAACGGGTGGACGCCAGACCGGCCACCTCGGAGAAGGATGCCCAGGGGGACCAGGTCACGATCGCATAGCCGCGGTCGTCGATCCCCCTCCTGCCGGCCCGACCGGTGAGTTGTGTGTACTCGCCGGGGGTTAGGGGCTGGTGCCGTTCCCCGGTGAACTTCGACAGGGAGTCGATCACGACCGATCTTGCGGGCATGTTTATGCCCAGTGAAAGCGTCTCGGTGGCGAAGACCACCTTCACCAGGGCGCGATTGAAGCAGGCCTCGACGGTCTCCTTGAACGGCGGCACCAGGCCGGCGTGGTGCGCCGCGAAGCCGGCCGCCAGCCCCTCGATCCATTCGCCGTAGCGCAATGCCACCAGATCGGTGTCCGACAGGGCCGCCGTCCTGGCCTCGGCGATTGCTCTTATCTCTGCCCGCTCCTCCGCGGTGGTGAGCCGCAGACCTTCCCTCATGCAGTTGGTCACCGCGTCGTCGCAGGCAGCCCTGCTGAAGATGAAGTAGATCGCGGGCAACATCGATTCGTCGGACAGGCGCTCGACCACCTCTGGCCTCCGAGGCCTGTACAGCCGGCTGCGGCTGCGAGGGTGGTGGCCCGGGCGGACGGCGGGAGAGTCCAGCGCGGCAGCATCGGGGTTGGGGCGTCCGTCCACGAAGGTCGGCAGCAAGTGCGCCCGCTCCGCTCCCCGGTCTCCCACCAGGTACAGGTGCTCCAAGTCGACCGGCCGGGTCTCCTCGATGACTGGCGTGGTCTCGCCACGTGCGGTGGTCAACCAAGCCGCCACCTGCTCCGCGTTGGATACGGTCGCCGAGAGGCAGACCAGGCGAGCGGCGGGAGGCGCGTGGACGATCACCTCCTCCCAGACGGCTCCCCTGTAGGGGTTCTGCAGGTAGTGGACCTCGTCCAGGATCACGTAGCGCAGTCCCGCCAGGGCCGGCGAGGCGGCGTAGATCATGTTCCGCAGCACCTCGGTCGTCATGACCAGTACCGGAGCCTCCGGCCTGTGGGAGTTGTCTCCGGTCAGGAGCCCGACCCGCGCAGGGCCGACCTGGGCGCAGAGCTCGCCGTACTTCTGGTTGGACAACGCCTTCAGAGGAGTCGTGTAGAACGCCTTGCCCCCTTCGGCGAGAGCTTTGGCCACTGCGTACGCCGCCACCAGCGTCTTGCCGGAGCCGGTCGGCGCTGCGACGAGCACCGAACGGCCGTCGTCCAGAGCGTCGAACGCAGCGACTTGGAACGGATCGGGAGGGAAGGCGGTCGCGGCCAGGAACCGCTCCCTCGTCGTCGGCCGGGACTGCTGTTCCCCGCCGTGCCGGTGTTCCCCGCCGTGCCGGGCGTTCGACGTCACCCGTCGGTCGTTACGGTCGACCGGTCCGCTCGCCTGCGGCGGGACCGCAGAACCAGTCGGCCGGTCAGTATCGCGGCCTCGTACAGCAGCGTCATGGGCAGTGCCAGCGCGAACAGCGACACGGGATCACCGCTCGGGATGAACAGGGCAACCCCGGCGAAGATCCCAACTATCGCCCACCTGCGCCACGCGGCGAGCTGGGAGGGCGTAACCACCCCGACCAGTTGGAGCGCCACCAAAATGAGCGGCAGCTCGAAGGCCACTCCGAAAGCAGCCATCATCGCCAGAACGAAGCTGAGGTAGTTCGGCGCCGTGTAGAAGAATCGCAGATGCGGGCCGCCGATTGCTTGCAGGAACCGCAGGGCCCGGTGCAGCACCAGGTAGGCCACGGTAGAACCCGACCCGAACAGAACTACGGACGAGGCGATGAACGGCACCGCGTAGCGCTTCTCACTGCCCTTCAGGCCCGGTGTCACGAACCGCCACACCTGCCAGAAGACGACGGGGGACGCGAGCGCGAAACCTGCGTAGATCGAGACCTTGAAGCGCAGGTTCAGACCGTCGAGCAGGCTGGTGGCGAGCAGGGCGCACGAGTGCCCTCTCGGGATGGCGTCGCAGTAGGGCCTCAGAAGCACGCCCAGGATCGGTTCGTACAGGGCGAACGCGACGACGGCCCCGAGTGCCGTTGCGACAAGCGACACGATCAGCCGGCGACGCAGCTCTCCCAGGTGCTGGACAAGGGTCATACCGTCGGCGTGGGGCACCGCGGGACGCCGTGCTCTCAGCCGAGGTGCCACGTTCTCCCCTTCCCGGAGGTCTGCAGGTCGAGCTCAGTTGGCGCTGGGTGCACCGAGCTCGAAACTCCGCTCCTCGGCCGAAGCGACGAGAGGGCCAGCTCCGAGGTACGAGCGAGGCACTTCCCTATCGACCTGGTCCATCCACAGCGGCCGTTCGACCGACGACGTGGGCGACGCCGCCGCAGACGACTGGACAGCAGTCGAACCGTTCGTGGCGCGCGGCTCCCACCTGGCAGACAGTCCCGAAGCCCTCCAGGACGGCAGCGACGAGCTTGTCGACGCGGCCCCGAAGCCTTGGCGGAGCTGCTGCTCGAGACCTTGGCGTACGCGCTGGAAGTCGGACCACAGACGACCCAGGGTGCGCAGTGTGCCGGGCAGCTTCTCCGGACCCAAGACCACCAGCGCTACGACGGCGACGATCGCCAGGTTGGCCGGGTGGATCGACGGCACGCAGGAAGCTTAACGGCGACCGGCTCCCCTCACTGCTGCGGCCACTCCCAGAAGCGGCTCGCGGAGCCTACCGCCCGCTCTGAGATGCTCTGGAGACGGGACGGAACGGGGACCAGTGCACGCTGAGCCGTCCGAGCCCGGCTGACGCCTTCCTGCAGCCGGTCCATCTCTCCTCGGACGAGACGTAACTGCGACGCCACCGCCGCAAGCACTCCTGCGGCGATCCCCGAGACGGCACCTGCCAAGGCCAGAGCGATCATGTCAGATGCTCTCCCCGCTTCCTGCCGATACCAACCGCTGGTACCAGTCGTCCCGGGTGAGCTCCGCTCGGAGGGATATCACGTCGGCCGGCGCCAGCGGCGGTCCGTGGTGAACCTCGCCCAACTCGGCAGGAAGCCGCCAGTATCGCAGTTCGACTCCCGAGGAGACGAGCACGTCGACGACCTGGCGCCCCGTCGGTTTGGCGACCAGCATCCGGCACCTTGGGCAGCGGAACGAGTACGAAGCCGCCTGCGTGGTCGAGCAGAGCAGGGCGGTAAGGTCCGCGACCCCCAGCTCGACGTCGCCACACGTAGGGCATGTGGCTCGAATCGTAGTACCCATGACGAATCTCCCTCTCGGCGTTCCTGGATAAAGCTTCGGCGCGCAGGTGCCGGTCATTGAGCCGGGGAAGAGCCAGTTTGTCCGAAAGTGCTATACGGCACGCACGGATGGACCAGCCCGTCGGCACGATCGGAGCACAGAGCCGCTTTCCCCACAGAGCCGCAGACCCCCAGGAGCGCTCAGCCGAAGAAGCGGAACCGATTCAGGGGCCAGTAAGTGAGAACCACCCTTCCGACGATCAGCTTCTTCGATATGGGACCGAAGAACCGGCTGTCTTCGGAGTTGGCCCGGTTGTCCCCCATGACGAAGTACTCCCCTTTGGGGATGACCTGCGTCCGGATCGGTGGGCCGGGAGCCGTTCCCTTGGGGAGCCACGGCTGCGCGATCGGGTGGCCGTTGATGTCGACAGCCCCCGACGGTGCCGACGAGATCGTCTGTCCCGGCAGGCCGATCACCCGTTTGACGAGGTCCTTGATGCCCGGTGCCACCGTGTCGCCCGGCGGTCGACGGAACACGACGATGTTGCCCCGGTGCACTGTTCCGAAGTCGTAGCTCAGCTTGTCGACGAGGATCCGGTCGCCCACCTCGAGCGTCGGGATCATCGACCCGGACGGAATGTAGAACGCCTCCACGACCCACGTCCGCAGGGCGAGCGCGGCGAGAAGGGCCACGACGAGCAGTACGACGAACTCGATGGCGGACCTGGCGGCACCTTGCGTCGGGCGGCGCCGGCCCCCCGCTCGGCCGCCCCCTGCTGCCTCCGGAGTCGACCTCCCGCTGGACGTACTGCCCCCACTGGACGTACTGCCCCCACTGGCCGTACTGCCTGTACTGGCCTCTCCCACTCGGGGGACGCCGGAGCTCCCGGCCCTCACCCGGTCCGAACCGGTACCAGAGCTCGAGGATGGCCGTTCTCCTCGGAACTGTCCCGCTTCGGCCTCCCCGGCATCTCCTGTCTCGTACGAGACGGGAGTGGAAGCTGGCGAGTCGGCACGTGCGTGCTCGCCGCCCGGCTCGTCGGGAAGGGTCAAAGCGCTTCTATCAGCTTGTCCACCCGCTCGTCCTGGGCCCGGAAGGGGTCTTTGAGCATGACTGTCCTCTGCGCCTGGTCGTTCAGCTTCAGGTGAACCCAATCTACCGTGAAATCCCGTTTGGCCTCTTTCGCCCTGCGGATGAAGTCGCCGCGCAGTTTGGCACGGGTGGTGGCAGGGGGTGTGTCGACTGCCGCATCGATCGCCTCGTCGGTCGTGGTCCGGTCGACCATCGACCGGGCCTGCAGCCTGTAGAAGAGACCCCTGTCCCGGCTGACGTCGTGGTACTGCAGGTCCACCAGGCCCACTTTGGGATGCGAGAGCGGCAGATCATGCCGTGCTCTGACACTCTCGATCAGCCGGTGCTTGATGACCCAGTCGCACTCGCGGTCCAGGCTCCAGGGGTCCTTGGCGAGGCCGGTCAGGCAGTGCTCCCACATCTTGAGCGCTCTGTCTTCTTCCTCGGACAGACCGTGCGTCTCGGCATACCGCTGCGCCCTGACCAGGTACTCGGACTGGATGTCCAGTGCGGAGAGCTCCCTGCCGTTGGCCAGGCGCACCCTGCGCTTGCAGGTCACGTCGTGGCTGATCTCCCGGATGGCCCGAATGGGGTTCTCCAGGGTCATGTCCCGCAGCACGGCCGATGGATCCTCCAACATCCGCAGCAGGATGCTCGTAGCGCCGATCTTCAGGAACGTGGCGTACTCGCTCATGTTGGAGTCGCCCACGATGACGTGCAGCCGCCGGTAACGCTCCGCATCCGCGTGGGGCTCGTCGCGGGTGTTGATGATCGGCCGGCTCCTGGTCGTGGCCGACGACACGCCCTCCCATATGTGCTCGGCTCTCTGGCTGATGCAGTAGAGCGGCCCCCTGGCCGTCTGCAGCAACTTGCCGGAACCTGCGTAGATCTGCCTGCTGACCAGGAAGGGGATGAGCACCTCGGCGTAGTGACCGAAGTCGTCTCTCCGAGTCGTCAGGTAGTTCTCGTGACATCCGTAGGAGTTGCCCGCCGAGTCGGTGTTGTTCTTGAACAGGTACACCACGCCCCTGATGCCCTCTTCCCGCAGGCGCGCCTCGGCAGAAGCGAGCAGCCCCTCGAGAATCCTCTCGCCGGCCTTGTCGTGGACGACGAGGTCGCCGACCGAATCGCACTCTGGCGTCGCATACTCCGGATGGCTCCCGACGTCGAGGTAAAGGCGGGCCCCGTTCTCGAGGAACACGTTGGACGAGCGGCCCCAGCTGACCACACGCCGGAAGAGGTAGCGGGCGACCTCGTCCGGGCTCAGGCGCCTCTGCCCGCGTAAGGTGCAGGTGACGCCGTACTCGTTTTCGAGGCCGAAAATGCGCCGCTCCATCGGCGACCACGGTACCGTTTGAGAATGCTGAACGGCCCCATGACGTTGCTGACGACCGTGGGCGACGCTTTCCATGGCCAGGTGCTGATGGCCCGCCTGGGCGCCGAAGGGATCGTGACGGAGATGAAAGGCGCAGTTGGCACCACTTACCCGGTCCGGGGCGAGGTGGAGCTGTGGGTGGAAGCCGGCAACTGGGACACGGCGAGGGAGATCATTCGGGACGACGATCCGGCGACAGTCCGCCACGGAGACGTCTTCGCCGAAGATTGGCCCACCGGCCTCGCAGACTGGCACACCGGCCCTGCAGACGGCGGGCACGGAAGACGAAGGACGCCCGCGCTGCTGCTCATCGCCGTCCTGGCGCTCCTCCTCCTCAGTGCTTCCTTACGCTACTTCGTCACCATCTGAGGTAGGCACGCCGTCGGTCGGAGGATGGGGGTCGTCGCCGTCCGTCGCCATCGGGCGGTCCCCCAGCATCTCCGCCAGCCGTCCGTCACCGATCCGGCCGAATGCCCGCCTGCCGTTCGACCTGGCCAGTACTGCGATCTCGAGCGCCGCCGGCTCCAGCGAGCGATCGGGCCCGGACAACGCTCCGACCACTGCCGGAACCGCTTCTTCCAGCCTCCAGCGATCCTGGAAGGCCTGCTCCATGCGAGAAGCGATCTCCTCGGCATCGCCGCCGAGGACGGTGAACCTCTCCTCGTCCACGACCGTCCCGTCGTACAGGATGTGGTACAGCTGGTCGTTCTCCGGTTCCACGCCGAGCTCCGCCACCAGGATCTCGACCTCGAGCGGCTTCAGCTCGTGGGTGAAGACCTGTCCCATGAACTGGGCGTAGGAGTTGGCGAGCGAGCGAGCGTCGACGTCCTCCCGCGAGTACGCGTACCCCTTGGTATCGGCGTGACGCACCCCGGCCACCCGCAGCTGATCGAACTCGTTGTAGCGACCCACCCCGGCAAACGCGATCCGGTCGTAGATCTCGGACACCTTGTGCAACGACCTGGACAGGTTCTCGGCAGCGAGCAGGATGCCGTCCTCGTAAGTGACCGCGACCAGCGGCCTTCCCCGAGCGATGTTCTTCCGCGCGTAATCCGCCCGGTCCTTCATGACCTGCTCCGGCGGCGCGTAGAACTGCATGCTCATGCCCGGCGTCCTTTCGCCCTTATCAGGTCGTCGAACCGCTCCGCCACTTCCTGTTCGGCCAAGCGATCGAACCCTTCCGCCGTGATCGTCGCGACGCTCGGGTAGATGCCCCGGACCACGTCCGGCCCGCCGGTCGCAGAATCCTCGTCAGCGGCTTCCCAGAGCCCGGCGATGGCCAGTTCGACCGCGTCCCGTCGAGACATCGCCTCTCGAAATCCCATCTTGATCGCGCTTCGTGCGTCCCGCCCGCCCGATCCGGTCGCATGGAGGTCGGCCTCCTCGTAGCGGCCGCCTGTTATGTCGTAGGTGAAGATCCTGCCCTGCCTTCTCAGTTCGTCCCAGCCGGCGAACAGAGGGAGGACGGCGAGGCCCTGCATCGCCATACCGAGATTGGCCCGCAGCATCTGAGAGAGCTGGTTGGCCTTGCCTTCCAGCGACAGCGTGGCACCTTCGACCTTTTCGTAGTGTTCCAGCTGCGTCTGGAAGAGTCGCACCATCTCCAGAGCGGGCCCTGCGGCTCCCGCTATCGCAACTCCTGAGAAACGATCCGCTGCGAACACCTTGTCGATGCGACGGTGAGCGATCGTATGGCCTTCCGTGGCCCGCCGGTCTCCGGCCATGATCACGCCGTCTGCATAGCGGAGCGCCACGATGGTAGTGCCGTGCCGGATCTCGCCGGCGGCCGACGCGGAGCTTCCGCCACTTCCGGAACCGGGACCGGCCCTCCCCTGCGTCCTCAGCAGGTCTACAAAGCTGGGACCGGGATCGGAGTCGGTCGCGAACAGAGGAAGGCTCATTCAGAGGAACCCTAATGCGTCCTGCTCTCGGCGATGCCCTTGGCAGTCCGTCGATAGCCCCTGCCGCCCCGTCCCCTGCTGCCCCGCCGCCGCTGAAGTCCGGGCTCGCCAGCGAGCACGTGACAGCTCAGCCCGGCCGGAGCACTGCCGCTACTGGCCACCCTTTTGGACGTAGTTCCGCACGAACTCCTCGGCGTTGTCCTCGAGCACCTCGTCGATCTCGTCGAGCAGCTCGTCCATCTCTGCCTTCAGCTTCTCGGCCTTCTCGGCCGCCGCCGGCGCTTCTTCGACTTCGGCTTCTTCGCGCGTCGTTGTGGCTGACCGGCGCTTCAGCTCTCGCTCTGCCATGTCGTGCCCTCTCGGCTAATTACGACCCCAACCTAGCCACCAGCTCGGCTGGGGTCGAGCATCCGTCCAACAACTTATCGACAACTTCCGCTGTTCCTCTGAGCGGCTCCATCATCGGCACTCGCCGCAGAGGGTCTGATCCCAGGTCGAACACCAACGAATCCCAGTTGGCCGCCGTAATGGACCCCGCCCACCGCTGCAAGCACTTCCCCCGAAAGTATGCTCTAGTGTTCCTGGGCGGCTCCAGCACCGCGTCCTCGACATCCTGCCGGTCTACCAGTTTCTCCATACCCAGACGTGCGAACAGCGATCGCTCCGGGCGGAGATCGTGGTACTGCAGGTCGAGTGCCGACATCTTGGGGTTGTCCCACGCGATGCCGTCCCTTTCACGATAGGCGTCGAGCAGCGACAGCTTGGCGACCCAGTCCAGCTGATGCTTGAGGCTCATCGGGTCGGTCTCCAGTGCGGACAGGGTGGACTCCCACCTTGCCAGGAGATCGCTTCCCGCTCCGCCGAGTGCTTCCAGGCCCGCCGCATCGGCATACCGGTGGGCGCGGTCGAGCAGTTCCCACTGGATCTCGAGCCCGGTCATCTTGCTGCCGTCGGCCAGTTCGACCGCCGTGGAGAGGGTGGGGTCCCAGGAGATCTCCCGGATCGCCTTTACCGGGTTCGCCAGGGTGAGGTCGCGGCCCCCTCCGAAGTCGTCCTCGATCATCGCCAACACGAGCGAGGTGGTTCCGACCTTAAGGAACGTCGCCACCTCGGACAGGTTCGCGTCGCCCACGATCACGTGAAAGCGCCGGTACTTCTTCGTGTCGGCGTGGGGCTCGTCCCGGGTGTTGACGATGGGCCGCTTCAGGGTGGTCTCCAGCCCGACCTCCTCTTCGAAGAAGTCCGCCCGCTGGGACAGCTGGAAGTGCACAGGGGCATCGGTCCCCCCGGGCAGCTCGGTTCCCACCTTGCCGGCTCCCGCGTACAGCTGTCGAGTGACGAAATGGGGAGTTATCCCGGCAACTATGCGGGCAAATGGAACCGACCGGTCCATGAGATAATTTTCGTGGCAACCGTAGGAGTTGCCCTTGCCATCCGAGTTGTTCTTGTAGACCACGATGCGTTGGGTCGGAGGAAGCGAGCTCGCCGCAGCCACCATCGAACGGACGAGTATCGTCTCGCCGGCTCGATCCCATTTCACAGCGTCGAGGGCATTCGCACACTCGGGCGCGGAGTACTCGGGATGTGCGTGGTCAACGTAGTAGCGGGCACCGTTGGTCAGCACGGCGTTCACCAGGTGGGTCTCGACCACGGGTGCCATCGAACCTTCCCTGGCGAACCCTCGTGCGTCCCTTCCTGGCGACTCGTCTTCGAAGTCCCAACCGACGCGGCGCTTGACCTCTGCCAAGTAGGCGTTTATCAGCACCGACGACGCTGTTATCGGATTGGCGTCGCCCGGACCGACGAGCTGGATGCCGTATTCGGTCTCTATCCCACAGACCTTGGGGATGGCCACCTTGCCGACCCTACCCTGATCCTCTCAGAGGTACTGCCCCGTACCGACTCTCTCGATCGACCGGCCGCCTTCGGCCGCCGCCCCTTCCGTCACCAGCGTGCGTACGTACACGATCCGTTCACCCTTCTTGCCCGAGATCTTCGCCCAGTCGTCGGGATTTGTAGTATTGGGTAGGTCTTCGTGCTCTTTGTACTCCTGCTTGATCGATTCGAGGAGATCCGACGTCCGAATACCCTTCTGCTCACCGGCGATCGTGCGCTTGATCGCCAACTTCTTGGCTCTACGCACGATATTCTCGATCATTGCACCGGAGGCGAAGTCCTTGTAGTAAAGGATCTCCTTGTCGCCGTTCTGATAGGTCACTTCGAGGAAGCGGTTCTCGTCGTCCGACCGGTACATCTCCTCCACCGTCCGCTCGATCATGGCAAAGACGGCCTTGTCCCGGTCGCCTCCGCCGAGCCGTTCCACCTCCCCGGCGTCAAGCGGAAGGTCCGACCGGAGGTAGCGTCCGAAGATCTGCGCAGCGGAAGCCTCGTTCGGCCGCTCAATCTTTATCTTCACGTCAAGGCGTCCGGGCCGGAGAATTGCCGGGTCGATCAGGTCCTCTCTGTTCGACGCGCCGATCACGATCACGTTCCGAAGCGCCTCCACACCGTCGATCTCCGCCAGCAGCTGGGGCACGATGGTCGACTCCATGTCCGAACTGATGCCGGTGCCCCTGGTGCGGAACAGAGAGTCCATCTCGTCGAAGAACACGATCACGGGTACTCCCTCCTCCGACTTTTCCCGCGCTCGTTGGAACACCAGCCGGATCTGCCTCTCGGTCTCCCCGACGTACTTGTTGAGAAGCTCGGGGCCCTTGATGTTCAGGAAGTAGCTGCGAGCCTGCTGGTCGGCCGACACCTCGGCCACCTTCTTCGCCAGAGAGTTGGCTACCGCCTTGGCGATCAGCGTCTTGCCGCATCCTGGCGGTCCGTACAGGAGGATGCCTTTCGGTGCCGGCAGTTCGAACTCGGCGAAAAGGGCCCGGTGCAGGAAAGGCAGCTCTACGGCGTCAGTGATCTCCTCGATCTGCCGGTCGAGCCCGCCGACATCGGCGTAGGACACGTCCGGCACCTCTTCCAGGATCAGCTCCTCGACCTCCGGCCGGGGCAGCTTTTCCAGCAGAAGGGACGTTCTGGCCTCCATAAGAACCGAGTCGCCGGCCCGTAGCCGGGTTCCGAGAAGATTGGTGGCCAGCTCGCACAATCGCTCCTCGTCGGCGCGCCCCAGCACGAGTGCGCGCTTGCCGTCTTCGAGCACCTCCTTGACGGTGACCACGTCCCCCGACAGGTCCGGAGCGCTCGCCAGCACCACGTTGAGCGATTCGTTGAGCACGACCTCCTGACCCTTGTCGAGCTTCCTCGCGTCGATATCCGGATGGATCGACACCCTCATCTTGCGGCCACCGGAGAAGACATCCACAGTACCGTCCTCGTTCGCACCGAGAAACGTCGCATACGCGGAGGGTGGCTGGGTGAGCTTGTCCACCTCCTCCCGGAGGGTCGCTATGTGCTCGCGAGCCTGTTGCAACGCGAAGGTCAGCCTCTCGTTGCGGGACACCGCTTGAGCGAGCTGCCCTTTTGCCTCCAGCAGCTTCTCCTCGAGCGCCCGTACCCGGCGAGGCGCCTCCGCCAGCCGACGCCGAAGGTTCTGGACCTCCTGCTCCAACTCGGCGGCCTGCAACTCCGCCTCACCGTCTCTCACCTCGGCTCTGCGATCTTCTGGCTCAGCCGTCGGGACCACCTCCCAGCTTCCGAAACTACACCTCCGCGACCCCGCTCTCGGCTCACTCGAGCGCCCGAGAATCGGTACGAAACGTCCGCCGGACGGTACCCACGGAGCCCGGCGTGCCGAAGGGAGCCACGGGTCGGGACCCCCCAGGCTGTTCCGTTTCACTTGAAATGCCGCCTAACTTGCAGTGCCGCCTGCCTCGAACCCGGGGGTTCCTGCGGGCACATCGGTCAGCCCGCCGCCATTCTCCTCGGCCCCTTCCCCCGTCAGCCGGGCATGCGCCACGGCTTCTCCATCGGCCCCAGTCCGGGGCTCGTTCGCGATGGTCAGCAGCCTGGCATAGGTGAGGAACCCTGTATGCCCGACCATGCGGTGGTCCGGCCTGACCGCCTTTCCAGCCACGTGCCAGCTTCGCTCGAGTATCTCGACCGTCTCCGCGAGGCCGAAGCGACTCCTGTCCAGGCGCTCCCGCATCTCGGCCACCTGCACGACCGACGGCAGGTAGCACAGGAGAATGCCTCCCGGCCGAAGGGCCGTCTCGGCGTGGCCGACCACCCGCCACGGCTCGGGCAGGTCGAGCAGGACTCGATCGAGGTCCCGTTCGTCGATTCCGGCGTAGACGTCCTTCTGGCGGACGCGGTAGGGCGCGGTATCGCCCAAGAGGCGGCTCACGTTCGACGACGCCCTCGCCGCGAAGTCGTCCCTGATCTCGTAGCCGACCACATCGGCTCCCGAACGAAGCAGAGCCATCGAGAGTGCCCCCGACCCCACTCCGGCTTCGAGCACCTTGCAGCCAGGGTGCACGTCGGCCGCCATGACTATGGCGGCGAGATCCTTGGGATAGATGACCTGCGCTCCCCTCGGCATCCCGATCACCAGGTCGGCCAAGCGGGGCCGGACAGCCACGAACCGTGCACCGGTGTCCGACCGCACGATGCTGCCGTCCGGACCGCCCAGCAGCCGGTCGTGAGGCAGGACGCCGGAGTGCGAATGGACCACTCGACCGGTGGCAAGGGTGACGAGCCGGGTCCTGTTCTTGGAGTCCACGAGCATCACTGTGTCGCCGGGCCGGAACGGTCCGCCGCCAGGCTGGAGCCCGACCCCCTGCAGCGCCGGTTCGCTCAGCGTCTGCTCCGCTGCCCCGGCAGGAGATGGACGATCTCCAGCTTCTCGCCGGGGGCCAGCCGCTCGACCAACTTCCTGGGCTTTCGGCCTCGACGAAGGAAGCGAATCGTGGCTGCCAACCCTCCCACGGCAAGCCAGGCGTTGCTCCCTCCCAGCAAACCCTTGCCCAGACCCTGGCCCACCATCAGCTGCAGGCCGCGGTCGATCCGCTCCTTAAACACGCCGCACTTCTACCACCGTCGAGCGGATACGGCCGCGCCGGCGTCCGACGATGTAGGTGAGCACGATCACCGCAGCGGCTGCGGCTATTGCCACCTTGATCATCGTCGGCTCCGCCTCCTCCACCTCCCCGGCGAGGGAGCCCTGGATCTGGCGCAGCTTCGTCTCGATGTCCTGTCTGCTGACGCGGGTCATTTGCGTCTCTTCTTCCTTCCTCGGAGCGCCGCAGCGGCTGCCATCGCAACCACGATGAGCGCCACTGCGGCCGTGATCAGGTAAGGCAGCCAACTGAGAGAACCGCTCAAAGCACCCCCCAGCTCGGTCTGCAGCGCCCGCAGCAGCGCCACCGCGAGTAGGACCAGTCCGGCGCCCAGCGCTACTGAACCGGCAACTCCGAAAAGGACATACCGGACCAGACCCTTGAGGGGATCGATGGTACGCTCGCGCAGGTACGCCACCACGAGGTCTTTCAACTCGCGGACCAGAGCCGGTATCGACTCCTCCGTGGCGGTCGTGCTGGTTTCAGCCAAGTCGGCTCCTTCCGAGGCCATACGTCTCGCGGACAGCCGATCTGTCCCGCGGGAGGCGCACGCCACCCTAGGCGGGCCTCTTACCCGCATGGGATGCGCCACACGACGCTATCCCCCAAGGGCCTCCGCGTGTCGGACCGACTCCTGCTACCCGTCCGGTCAGCCGGCATCGCTCCGGTTATCCGGTCGGGTAAGCTCCCGATTCGGTACTACCGGCACCAGAGGGATGCCCGACAGTGACGGCGTAGATCCTGATACAGGACGCATCGGCGAACACCTGCGCATCGGCGAACGGCGGTCAGGCGTGAGACGTCCACCGGCGCACCCGAGAACGTTTGGGCGTGCACCGATTGGCCCATCCCCTCGGAGCACCGGATGGTTGAACTCCAGTCGACCCCTCAGTGCGACCGACAACGCCTCCGTGGCCCCCGCACACTTCTTGCCGTGACCTGGACGGCATGAGTGCCGATTGAGCGGGGAATGGGGATTCGCCACCAACGACGACCACGTCGATACTGACGTCAGGGCAGTCGAAGCCGTGTGGTTGCCGAATGGTCTGCTCTCCGGTCGTACGGCTCTCCGGTCGTACGACCATCTACTGCGCCTACCCGGTACTCAATGTCTACCGGATCTACCGGGTGCTCAATGAAGTCACGCGTGTCCAACCGCAGTGGCAGCCTGCACCGGGCCTTCGGGCCTGTCTCGCCTGGGGTGCGGGTTGAAGGTGATCGCGACGGAAGGTCGAGTTCTCTTGGCGGGACGAAGGGGCTGGAGGGATGCAGTGCCTGAAATGGTTCCGAGCCGCGATCGAGGCTTAGAGCCACGCCGCAGAACCGAGACATCGGATCATCGCCTACAGCGTCGACGACGTCGAGGGCGACCGCTGTCGTCAGGAAGTAGCTGGTTTGAGGGAGCGAATGTGCAACTCGGCTGTAGCAATTCGCCGGGAGGAGGTCACCGTGTACGGCCCGAATGTCGTCCGATTTGACGAGGACATCGCAGAGCGTGCGTTCTAAGCGGGTCAGTGGCCGCGTTCACGGAAGCGCCGAGGCTGCGCGAGCCCGGCACGAGTACTGGCTCTTCTGGTCGATAGGCGGACTTCCCTACGCAATTCTGTTCGGAGTCTTGACTTGGACGACGTTCAAGAATGTTGCGCTCGCGGCAGGCGTGGCCACCGGGGTTGGTTTTGGGACTGCACTGCTGTACATCCCGATCATGAGAGCGCGCCGGAAGCGCAACTTCGGGCGTGTCCGGGGGCGCGACGGGGGGTGAGAGAGTGGGTTCCATGCTGGCCCAGGATCAACGGACAACAACGGTTCCCAGGAAGGTGATCGCAGATCGTTCCGAAGGCACAGGACCCCAGGATCAGGACCTCAGGCGGCGGTTGGAACGGTTGGCTCCGGTCATATGACCTAAACGGGTACAGATATACCCTTTTCGTCGACCGGCGTTGCGTCTTCCCGGAGGTTCGAAGGCAAGGTACGACGCAGAAGGGCTGGGCGGATATTTTTCCGGCCTTGCCACTCGGCCTCCGTCCGCTGCCCGTTGGGGTCCAGATACTGACGTCGGAGGCTGAGAAAACCGACGCCCTACGTCGTGCTCATTCGGACCGCCTGCTAGGTTGTCCCGGTGCCGTCGCTCGTGACAGCAGTACTGGTGGGGCTAGCTGTGTCTCAGGCCGCCCTCTTCATGACCACCGTATTCCTGCACCGGAATCTGTCTCACAAGGCGATCACACTGTCGCCTGCCGCCACGATGGCGTTCCGTGTGATGACTTGGATCACCACTGGCATCCTGCCGCGACAGTGGGTGGCGGTACATCGGAAGCACCACGCCTTCACGGATGTCGAAGGAGACCCTCACTCGCCTCTCCTGGAAGGCTTCTGGAAGGTCCAGCTGGGCAACGTCTTCCTTTACAGGAAGGCGGCGCACGACGAGCTGCTTGTCGCCCGGTATGCCAAGGACCTTCCCCGGGACAAGTGGGACAAGTACCTCTTCGACCGGCCGCTCATCGGTCTGGCCATCGGCGTGGCGGCGCTCGTCGGGCTGCTCGGCTGGGAGATGGCACTGGTGGCCGCCGCCGTCCACACGGTTGTGTACCTCTTGGTCAACTCGGCCGTGAACGCGATCGGTCATGCCTTCGGCAAGCAGCCGAACGACAACCTGGCTCGGAACAATCAGTGGCTCGCCTGGCTGGCGGCTGGGGAAGGGCTGCACAACAACCACCACGCCGCTCCGACGTCGGCGAAGCTGGCGTTCGACAAGGGGCAGCTGGACCCGGGTTGGTGGGTGATCAGGACCCTGGTCGCAGCAGGGCTTGCGAAGGTGCGTCACGAGCGGCCGCACTTCCGCCAACCTGCCTCGGAGGCGGTTGCCTGAGAAGTTCAGAGGAGCACGCCCCGCCGATTCGATAGCAGGCTCCGCCACTGACTAGGGTGGCCGTATGAGCACGTCGGATGTGGAGCAGCTAGGCATCAATGTGATCCGGGGCCTGTCAATGGACGGGCCGCAGAAGGCGAACTCGGGGCACCCGGGCACGGCGATGGCATTGGCGCCCCTGGCGCACGTGCTGTGGACGAAAGTCATGCGCCACGATCCGAGCGATCCCAACTGGCCGGATCGTGACCGGTTCATCCTGTCGGCGGGCCATGCCTCGATCCTGCTCTACTCGATGCTCTACCTGACCGGGTACGGGCTGACGCTGGACGACATCAAGTCGTTCCGCCAGTGGGGCAGCCGGACGCCGGGGCATCCCGAGGGGTTCCAGACCCGAGGCGTGGAGGTGCACCCCGACGCGGGCCACATCGCCGGTGTCGAGGTTACGACAGGACCGTTGGGCCAGGGCTTCGCGAACGGGGTGGGGATGGGAGTGGCGGAGCGGTTCCTCCGTGCCCGCTTCGGTCCGGAGACGTGCGACCACCACACGTTCGTGATCTGCTCCGACGGGGACCTGATGGAAGGTGTCAGCCACGAGGCGGCTTCGCTTGCCGGCCATCTGGGCCTGGGGCGCCTGATCTACGTCTACGACGACAACTACATAACGATCGACGGCTCGACGGACCTGGCCTACAGCGACGACCGGGTGAAGCGGTTCGAGGCGTACGGGTGGCACGTCGAGAACCTGGGGGACGTGGCGAACGACACGGATGCCCTGGAGTCCGGCATCCGCCGGGCGATGGCGGAGGAGGACCGCCCGTCCATGCTGGTGCTGCGTAGCCACATCGGGTGGCCGTCGCCCAACCGGACCGACACCAAGGAGGCCCACGGAGAGCCGCTCGGGGACGAGGAGATCCGCCGGACGAAGGAGATCCTGGGGCTGCCCGCCGACGAGCAGTTCTGGGTGCCGCCGGAGGTGCTGGACTACTACCGTCAATGCATCCCAAGAGGCCAGGCGCTGCGGTCGGCGTGGGAGAAGCGGCAGGACCCGAACCGTCCGGACCAGGCGGATCTGAAGGCGGCCTACGCCGGCACGGGAGTCGAGGGCTGGGCCGAGAAGCTGCCGACGTTCCAAGCGGGAGAGTCGGTCGCCACCCGGAAGGCTTTCGGAAAGTGCCTGACGACCACGGCGCCTCTACTGCCGGGGCTCATTTCCGGAGGAGCGGACCTGACCGGCAACACCGGCACGGCACTGCCGGACGACCAGCTGCAGTCCCGCTCCGAACCCGGAGGCCGGCAGCTCGCGTACGGCATCCGGGAGCACGGTATGGGATCGGCGATGACCGGCATGGCGATGCACGGCGGCGTCCTTCCTGTGGGCGGTACGTTCTTCGTGTTCAGCGACTACATGCGCCCAGCGGTACGAGTGGCGGCGCTGGCCAACGCCCACGTCGTGTATGCGTGGACGCACGACTCCATCGGCCTCGGAGAGGACGGCCCGACTCACCAGCCGATCGAGCATCTGGCGTCGCTTCGGGCAATGCCGGCCCTGCGGGTGATCCGGCCGGCGGACGCGAACGAGGTGGCCCAGGCGTGGAGGATCGCCGTGGAGTGCGACGGCCCCACCGCGTTGATCCTGACCCGGCAGAACGTGCCGGTGCTGGAGGGGACCGCCGACAATGCCGCCCAGGTGCAGAAGGGTGGGTACGTGCTGTCCGACCCGGACGGGGGCGCACGGGTGGTGCTGATCGGCACCGGCAGCGAGGTGCAGCACTGCGTCAAGGCTGCCTCCCTGTTGGCCGAACGGGACATTCCCGCCAGGGTGGTGTCGCTGCCCTCCTGGGACCTCTTCGAGGCCCAGGGCAAGCAGTACATAGACTCGGTGCTGCCGCCTGGCGTCCCCCGGCTGGCGGTGGAGGCGGCATCCCCCTTCGGGTGGTCCCGCTGGGCCGATGCGACCGTGTGCATCGATCGCTTCGGAGCTTCCGCTCCGGGGAATGTCAACATGGAGAAGCTTGGATTCACAGGTGAGAACGTGGCGGCTCGGGCTGAGGAGCTGGTCACCCTTAGAGAGGGAGAACGATGACAAAGCTTCATGAACTGTACGACCAGGGCGGTCAGA
>JAJYPS010000006.1 GCA_021795215.1 Actinomycetes bacterium | reverse complement strand
AGAAGGCTCACCGTGTACGCCTTCATCCCGGCCCAGAACCCCTTCTCGGGGGCGTCGTCCGACACCAGCGAGTCGAGGTCCCGATGCAGCTGTGCATGAGGCATCGGAATATATCCCGGGAGCAGGTTGAACAGCGTCGGGATGTCGGTCGAACCCTGAATGCTGGCGTGTCCCCGCAACGCCATTATGCCGCCCCCGGGACGGCCGATGTTGCCCAGGAGAAGCTGCAGGATCGCAGCAGTTCTGATGTACTGCACGCCCACCGTGTGCTGAGTCCATCCCACCGCATAACAGAAGGCGGACGTCCGCTCCCGTCCCGAGTTCGCGACGAGCGCCTCGGCCACCTCACGGAACTGCTGCTGCGAGACGCCGCATATCTGCTCCACCATCTCCGGCGTGTACCGGGCGAAATGCCGCTTCAAAACCTGGAACACGCACCGGGGATGCGAAAGGGTCTCGTCCCGCTCCCCTTCGCCGCTGATCGCCGCACCGCCCGACCCGTGCGACTCGCCCCGGGCCGAGTGTCGTACCTGCCCTCGATGGCCCCCTTCGTCGGCGTCGCCGCCGGAGCCGGCAGCTTCCCTGCGGTCCGTCGCCTGCTCCTCACGTTGGCCGGCTGCGGAAGACACCTCCGTTCCCTCGTACTGCCAGGTCTCGGTGTCGTACGTTCCCTTCTCGGTGTCCAGTCCCGAGAACACGCCGTCCAGATCCTCCGTGTCGCCGAAGTCCTCTCGGAGGATCACCGGAGCGTTCGTGTAGGACACCACGTACTCGCGGAAGAACGCTTCCCGTTGGATCACGTAGTTCACCAGGCCGCCGAGGAATGCGATGTCGGACCCCGCCCGCAGCGGCACGTGGATGTCGGCTACCGCGCTGGTCCTCGTGAACCGAGGGTCCACGTGTATCACCTTCGCCCCCCGCGCCTTGGCCTCCATCACCCATTGGAAGCCGACCGGATGGCACTCGGCCATGTTGGACCCTTCGATCAGGATGCAGTCCGAGTTCGCCAGGTCCTGCTGGAAGCTGGTCGCTCCCCCCCTACCAAACGATGTGCCCAAACTGGGCACGGTGGAGGAGTGTCATATTCGGGCCTGGTTCTCGATCTGGATGGCGCCCAGGGCGGTGAACAGCTTCTTCAGGAGATAGTTCTCCTCGTTGTCCAGTGTCGCCCCCCCCAGGCTCGCTATCCCGAGCGTCCGGCGGACCCTCGCCCCCTCGGACTCCCACTCCCAGGTGTCCCTCCTCGTCTTCACCACCCGGTCCGCCACCATCGCCATTGCCTTGTCCAGCTCGAGCCGCTCCCAATCGGTGCCACCCGGGCGCCGGTAGAGGACGTGGCGGCCGCGGGCCTCACCGGTGGTCAGCTGGAGGCTGGCGGAGCCCTTGGGACAGAGCCTTCCCCGCGAGATCGGGCTGTCCGCGTCCCCTTCGATCTGGGTCACCTTGCCGTCTTGCACGTACACGTCCTGCCCGCAGCCGACTGCGCAGTAGGGGCACACCGACTTGACCACTCTCGTCGCAGCCGCCGTACGCGGGGACAACCGCCTGGAGCGCCGGGACTGGGCTGCACTACCCCTCCCGTAGCGATCCCCGCCCGTCAGCTGTCGCAGCACAGGCCAACCCCTACTCCACGCTTCGCTGGTCACAGGCATTCCCTTCCACGTCCCAGGGCACTCCCCCGGTCGCTCGTCACGTCCCCGTCTTGCCGAGGCGGGTTACCCGGTAGTGCCACGTCCGAACCGTATGCGCGCTCTCGGCGGACGTCCGCCCCGGTCGCTCCTCTCCAAGCCGCCCCCCGTCCCTGTGCGGCCACGCCGATCCGGGTCGCTCCTCTCCAAGCCGCCCCCCGTCCCTGTGCGGCCACGCAGGCTCAGCCCAACGAAAGCTCGATGCCCACCCGGCCGGTCTCGGGGTCCTCGATGGCGACCAGGGAAGGCCAACCCTGGGAGGATACGGCCGCCATCACGTCCGACGCAGTGCCGGCGACGTCCCCCAGGGAGCGGACCCCGACGGCCTGAACGGCGATCTCGGGCGGCACGGGCGAGCCGTCGACATGCACCTGCAGCTCCTCGCAACCGGGAGCAAGCCTTCGCAGAAGCTCTCGGATCGCCACCAGGCCGAGCGCCGCTGCAGCAGGCGTCAGGTCCAGCTTCTCGCCCAGCACCACCTCCAGCTGGCCCGGTGTGCCGACCTCCTCCCTGATGCTCTCGATCTCTACCTCGATCCCGTGCAGCAGGGTCATGCCGGGAGCCTCCGCCTCTCCTTCGGACCAGGGAGGCGCCAGGGACGGCCCCGCCAGCACGGACCACGCACGATGCCTGCCCAGACGTTCGAGCGCCAGCGCCGCCTCTCCCCATGCCTCCATCGCCTGAGTGGCGAGAGCGGCCCTGCGCTCCGCCTCGTGCAATGGGATCTCCGCCTGGTCCGCTCTGAGGGTCTCGGCCTCCAAGGCGGTCTGGGTCTCGATCAGTCGAGTCGAAGCAGAGGAGAGGGCTCGCTCCGCCGCCTCCGTCTCGGCCCGGACTGCCGCTTTCTCCTCTTCTGCCTGAGCTCGGCTCCGTCGCTCGGAGGCCAGGTCGGAGTGCGTCTTGGCCAACAGGACTCCCAGCACCACCGCGAGGACTGCCGTGACCGCAGTCACGATCGCGAGCGCCGTCAGCACGGCGTCGATCTCATGGTCAGGCTCCTGGCAGCGGTCACCACCTGGGAAACATACTCCTCCCGGCGGAACGGGGGCGCCGCAGCGTCGTACGCCGGCCCTGGATCGACCCGTCGGGTGTCGCCTGTGCGGGTCTCCCCCCGGGCGGCGCGGGCGCGGGGCAATGGGGCCGCTGCCCCTGGGGCTGGGGGCGGAGGGCCGCGAGCCGTTTAGGGTTGAGCCAGCCGGCATCGGCCAGGTCACGAGGGAGAAGCGACGGATGAGCACCAGCGTGCAGACCATCGGGAGCGTCGGCGGAACCGATCCGCTCGGTCCTTCCGAGGCGCGTTCGGACCTCGATCTGAGCACGCAGCTCGCCTCCCGCGCTCGCAACGAGAACTTCCCGGTGGCATTGAGGGTGCTTCCCCGCCACCTGCGGAACGACCTGATGGCACTCTACGGCTTTGCCAGGTTCGTCGACCAGATCGGCGACGAGTGGGGCGGCGACCGTCTCGAACTGCTGGACCACCTGGAAGCCGAGATCACGCTGGCGGAGAAGGGTTCGTCGGCCCACCCCGCCGTAGTGCCGGTGCAGCCGCTTCTGCGACGTCCCGGCTTCGACCCGGCGCTGCTGCGCAAGCTGGTACAGGCCAACCGCCAGGATCAGACAGTCCACCGATACCGCACCTTCGCCGAGCTGTTGGGCTACTGCGACCTTTCTGCGAACCCGCTCGGCAGACTGGTGCTGGCTCTGTTCGGGGCATTCCCGCCGGCTCGGGTCGCAGACGCATCGACCCGGGCGCAACGGGGCCGAGGCTTCCCGGACGCCGAGCCGACCGGGGCTGGCGAGCCTACCGGGGGCACCGAGGTGACCGGGGCTGGCGAGCCGACACCGACGGTCGGACCAGCCGCGGAGCGTGGGGGGTGCGGGGACACTACGGACGGTCACCCGGTCGGCGAGGACTCGGCGGCGATGCTCCGGGCGTCCGACTCGATCTGCAGCGCGCTGCAGGTGATCGAGCACCTCCAGGACGTCGGGGAGGACTTCCGGGACGGCCGGGTGTACCTGCCTGAGGAGGACATGGACCGGGTGGGCTGCGCGGAGGCCGATCTGGCCTCCGATAGGGCGGGCCTGGCCCTGCGCGCAGTGGTGTGCATAGAGGCCAGGCGGGCGAGATGCATGCTCGGCGAGGGGCTGCCCCTGCTGCGGATGCTGTCGGGATGGGGCCGCCTGGCAGTGGCGGGGTTCGTGGCCGGCGGCGAGGCGGCTTTGGACTCGGTGGAGGCGGCCGGTCACGACGTGCTCGGTCGGGACTGCCGACCCAGACGCGGGCGAGTTGCCTGGCACATGGGCCGCCTGCTGGTCGCCTCCGCACCTTCGCCCATGCTCCGGAGCCCGACCGCGGAATGAACTCCGAGGAGGCTTACCGCTATTGCGAGCAGCTCACGGCATCCCAGGCTCGCAACTTCTCCTACGGCATCCGCCTGCTGGACCCGGTGAGAAGGCGGGCACTGTCCGCCGTCTACGCACTGGCCCGCCGTATCGACGACATCGGCGACGGGCCTGGCAGCAGCGAGTCCAAGCTGGAACGACTGGCCAAGGTGCGCCAGGACTTGAAGCTGCTGCCGGGAGACGGCTCGGACCCGGTCCTTGTGGCCATCGCCGACTCCGCTTCCCGCTTCGCCATCCCTCTCGAGGCGTTCGACGAGCTGATCCAGGGTTGCGAGTGGGACTGCCACGGATCTGGTTACGACACCTTCGACGACCTGGTGACGTACTGCCGGCTGGTGGCGGGCTCCATCGGACGGCTGTCGCTCGGCGTGTTCGGTGCCGCTGCGGGTGAGAGGGCCCCCCGGCTGGCAGATCAACTCGGAGTGGCGCTGCAGCTGACGAACATCCTGCGGGACATCCGGGAGGACCGCGAGCAGATGGGCAGGGTGTACCTTCCGGCACGCGACCTGGAGCGATTCGGGGCGGAGCCGGACGCGACCGGGCCGCCCGACGCCGTAGTGGGGGTGATCCTCCTGGTGGCCAGCCGGGCTCGAAGCTTCTATACCGAAGGACTTGGCCTGCTGTCGCTGCTGGACTGGCGGAGCCGCGCATGCACCGCAGCTATGGCCGGCATCTACCGCCGTCTGCTCGGATCGATCGAAAGGCGACCAGAGTCCGTCCTGTCGGAGAGGGTATCCCTCTCGCGGGCGGAAAAGGCTTGGGTCGCCGCGCTGGCGATAGCAGGCAGGGCGCCTTGAACAGCACTGACGCGGTGGTGGTGGGCGGAGGGCTGGCCGGGATCACAGCAGCGTTGGACCTTGCCGATGCCGGTCTGTCGGTGGTGCTGCTGGAGCGCAAGGGGAGCCTGGGGGGTGCCACCTACTCGTTCCGGCGCAACGGTCTGACGTTCGACAACGGCCAGCACGTCTTCCTGCGGTCCTGCACGTCGTACCGACGACTGCTGGACCGGTTGGGCGTCGGCAAGAAGGTCGAGCTGCAGGACAGGCTGGAGATCCAGGTCCTTCGGCCAGGTGGCCGCCCGGCTCTGCTGCGACGCTCCCTCGGACCGGCTCCTCTGCACCTGGTCGGCTCGCTGGCCCGCTACTCCCCCCTGACGGTGCAGGACCGGCTGTCCGTGGCGAACGCCTTCCGAGCAATCCGCCGGCTCGATCCGGACGACCACGCTCTCGACGCGGTGGCCTTCGGTGCCTGGATGGACAGCCAGTGCCAGTCTCGGGAAGCGAGAGAGGCGGTGTGGGACCTCCTGCTCCGCGCCACCTGCAACATCTCCGCCGAAGAGTGCTCGCTCCAGAACGCCACCCGAGTGGTCCGCACCGGACTGCTGGACAGCGTCGACGCCGGCGACATCGGCTGGTCTGGGGTCCCACTGGCGGAGTTGCACGGAGGGGCAGCGCAGAGTGCCCTGTCGACGGCTGGCGTGGAGGTCCGTTCCGGTTGGGAGGTGTCCTCGGTGCAGGGCCGCCCTGCGGCGGGAAGCAAGGACCGGAGGTGGCTCGTGGACGGCCCCGGCGGACGCATCGCCTCCGCTGCCGTGGTGATGTCCGTGCCCCACTGGAGCCTGGCCGCGTTGGTTCCGCCCGCAACGGTGCCGCCGTCGCTCGACTCGTTGGGGACGTCTCCGATAGTGAACGTCCAGGTGGTGTTCGACAGGCGGGTAACGGACGTGGAGATGGCCGCCGTGGTGCATTCGCCGTTGCAGTGGGTATTCGACAGGAGCCGCGCAGTGGGCCTCGCAGAGGGGCAGTGCATCGGCGTGTCGCTGTCGGGAGCCGAGGAGTGGTTGGGCGGCAGGCCCCAGACGGTGGTGTCGACCGTGCTGGCTGCATTGGGAGAGATCTTCGGAAAGGTGAGCCAGGCGAGAGTGACCGATGCCGTAGTGACCCGAGAGCGCTTCGCGACCTTCAGGGCTTCTGCAGGTTCCGGGGCGCTCCGGCCGGGACCGCGGACGTCCGCTCCCGGTCTTTACCTCTCGGGCGCATGGACTGCCACCGGTTGGCCGGCCACGATGGAGGGTGCTGTCCTGAGCGGCCATGCGGCAGCGAGCTGTGTCGTGGCCGACCTGTCGTCGAAAGGGAACGCGGAGCTGGCCGACCAATCGACCCGGGCCTTCTGATGGAGGCTGCCGTGGCACCCCCCATCCTGGAGAAGGCGGCGGCGATGTGCGAAGGAGAGTTGCGTGCAGCCGTGGGCAGGCTCGGCAGCGAGCTGAGCAGGCCGGCTTTCTACCATTTCGGATGGACCGACGCAGGTGGTGTCCCCCAGTCGGCGAACGGCGGCAAGGGGGTTCGGAGCGCTCTCGCCCTTCTGTCGGCCACGGCCGCGGGAGCTGCCGCCGAGACAGGGGTTCCAGGCGCCGTCGCCGTGGAGCTGGTGCACAACTTCTCGCTGATCCACGACGACATAATCGACGGCGACTCCCGGCGCCGCCATCGCCCGACCGTGTGGGCGGTGTGGGGAGTCGGCCAGGCGGTCATCGTGGGGGACGCCCTGGCGTCACTGGCGCAGCAGGTCCTACTGGACAGCCAGGTGCCCAACCGATGTGCGGCCGCGAGCCGGCTGGCCCGCGCCACTTCGTCGATGATCGTCGGGCAGGCCAACGACATGGCCGGCGAAGGGCTGGCCGAGATCAGCGTCGCTGCCTGCGAGGAGATGGAGAGGGGCAAGACAGGGGCCCTTCTGGGCGCCGCCGCCTCCATCGGAGCCGAACTGGCCGGCGCCACTGCCGAACAGCTCTCGGCGCTGGAGGAGTTCGGAGTGGAGCTGGGCCTGGCATTCCAGGCGACCGACGACGTGCTCGGCATCTGGGGCGACCCTTCCCGCACCGGGAAACCGGCCTGGAGCGACCTGCGCCAGTGCAAGGCCAGCCTTCCCGTCGCCGCCGCGATGGCGGCGGGCGGCCACCATGCCGAGGAGCTGCGGCACCTGCTCGGACAGCGCCCGTGCCCCGAGGACGGCCTCGCTCGGGCGGCTCTCGTCGTGGAGCAGGCAGGCGGTCGGGCGTACTGCGAAGAGGCGGCGCGCCTGCACAAGCAGTCGGCACTGCAGGCACTGGAGTCGGCACCGCTCGCCGCTCCATCCCGCCGGCAGCTGGCCGACATGGCGGAGTTCGTGGTCCAGCGTGCATTCTGACCCGGCGTCCCAGGTGGGCGGCGACGGGTCGACGGATCTCAAAGGCGCACAGAGTGTCCCCGACGCAGGATCGCTAGCCTCGCGGACCGCAGGCGCTCTGTCCGCAGGCACGCTGTCCCGCGCCGTAGCCCGTCTGACCGAGCTCCAGCATCCGCTCGGATGGTGGAAGGGGGAGCTGGAGACGAACGTCAGCATGGACGCCGAGGACATGCTCCTGCGCCACTTCCTCGGGATAGTCGACCCGCAGCGCCGTGCGGCGGTCGCCAGGTGGATCGCTGCCAAGCAGGACGCGGACGGGACCTGGTCCAGCTTCTTCGGGGGGCCGCCGGATCTCTCGGTGACCGTGGAGGCGTACGTCGCGCTGCGACTGGCCGGGCACTCCTCGGATCTGGAAGCGATGCGCAGGGCAGCAGCGTGGGTCCGGGACCAGGGTGGGGTCGAGAGAACCAGGCTGTTCACCCGGTTCTGGCTGGCTCTGTTCGGCCTGTGGCGGTGGGACGCCCTGCCGGCCCTGCCGGCCGAACTGATCCTGCTGCCCTCGTGGTTCCCCTGCAACATCTACGACTTCGCGTGCTGGGCCCGCCAGACCATGGTCCCCCTCACCGTCGTGGCCGCCCACCGCCCGGTCAGACCGGTCCCCTTCTCCATCGAGGAGCTGCGTGGCGGCCTTCCCCCGGAGGAGCCGCCTGCCCTGTTCAGCACTGCGGGCATGTTCCACCTGCTGGGAAAGGCGCTGGCCGCGTACGAGCGGCTTCCGTTCAAGCCGCTGCGCAGGCTCGCCTTCCGCCGGGCCGAGGCGTGGATCGTCGAGCGCCAGGAGCCCGACGGCAGCTGGGGCGGCATCCAACCCCCGTGGGTGTACTCGATGCTCGCCCTGAGCCTGCTCGGGTACTCGATGGAGCACCCGGTGCTGGCTTCGGCTGTAGGTGGTCTCGAAGCCTTCAGCGTCACCGACGGCGACCAGGTGCGCCTCGAAGCCTGCCAGTCGCCCGTGTGGGACACCGCCCTGGCCGTGCTGGCTCTCGCCGACGCCGGGGCCGACCCGTCCGAGCCGGCTCTCGTATCGGCTGCAGACTGGCTCGTCGGTCAGGAAGTGACCAAGAAGGGGGACTGGGCCGTTCGGCGGCCGCACCTCGAGCCGGGCGGATGGGCTTTCGAGTTCGAGAACGACAACTATCCCGACGTCGACGACACTGCGCTGGTGGTGCTGGCGCTCCGCCGCTGCGAGGGATCGGACCCCTTGCGTACCCGGGCGGCGGTGCTCAGGGCCGTCGAGTGGGTCGTAGGGATGCAGTGCAGGGACGGCGGATGGGCTGCGTTCGACGCCGAGAACACCAGCAGGCTGGTCGAGAAGCTTCCCGTCTGCGACTTCGGCGAGGTGACCGATCCTCCGAGTGCGGACGTCACGGCGCATGCGGTGGAGATGCTGGCGGCGACCGGAACCCACCCGGACGCCCTGTCCCGCGGTGTCGCCTGGCTCTGGCGCGAGCAGGAGGACGACGGGGCCTGGTTCGGTCGCTGGGGAGCAAACTACGTCTACGGAACCGGCGCAGCTGTTCCTGCCCTGGTGGCCGCGGGAGCAGAGCCGTCCGACCCTCGTCTGGCGGCTGCCGGGAGGTTCCTGTGCGAGCACCAGAACGCCGACGGAGGATGGGGCGAGGACATGAGGTCGTACACCGACCCGGCATGGCGTGGTCGCGGGGCTTCGACGCCGTCACAGACCTCCTGGGCGCTCTTGGCACTGCTGTGCCTGGCCACGCCGCCGGGTGAGGCTCGCCGGGCCCACGGCGGGTCCGGCGATGGCGAAGTGGACATCGCCCAGGCCCAGTTCCGCAAAGCGATCCGCCGAGGAGTGGAGTACCTGGCGGCGACTCAGGACGACGATGGCAGCTGGGACGAGCCCTACTTCACCGGGACGGGCTTTCCTGGCGACTTCCACATCAACTACCACCTTTACAGGCTGGTGTTCCCGGTGATGGCTCTGGGGCGGTGGCGGAGCTGGCAGGGCCTGGACCGTCCCGAGGACCGGCACAACTCCGACAGCCGTCAGAACGGCGTGTTTAGTGCGGATTGACGAGCCGCTGCCGGGCCGCTCGGCGTGGGCGTCGGGACGGCGGGGTGACCCGGCGGTGCCGGTCCTGGTGACCGCCATTTGGATCGAGCGCCTTGCGATCGGGCTCGGCCGTCCGGGAGCACCGATCAGGCGCTGCGGCATGGGGCCGGAAAAAGCACGAAGCGCCGGTGCTCGTCTGGCCGCCGGGCTCGCTCCAGGGCGACCGGTCATCGTTCTGGGCGTATGTGGTGCTCTTCGTCGGTCGGCAAAGCCCGGGCAGGTGGTGGTGGCCGAAAGGGTGTCGGTAGAAGGTAGGGAGACGGCCCTGTCGCCGGACGACCAACTCACGTCGGTCGTCGTCGACGCTCTCCGTCGCAGCGGCATCCGAGCGGAACTGGGCGCCGTGGAAACGGTGCGACGGCCGGTTTGGGGTACGCGGCGAGCCGAACTGGCGGCCTCAGGCGGGGACGTGGTGGACACCGAGACGGGCTACCTGTTCGAGGCGCTGGGGGCGCGGCCGATGGCCGCGGTGAGAGCCGTTTCGGACGCTCCCTCGACGGGTCTGGCGGGTCTGCCCAGGTCCGGTCTGGCGGGTCTTGCCGCTGTACGGAGGACGGCCCGGGCGTTGGGCCGTCCTCCGCTCCACCTCTCGGAGGGGATTGGGTACTGATCGTACGATGACCGGCGACACGGCCACCGACACCGACACCGACACCGACACCGACACCAGAGACGATTGAACAGGAGAGCTGCCCATGTCCATTCCCTGGCGCCAGAACCTGACGATGGCCTCCTACCTGGCGCGCCAAAAGCTGAAAGGTCAGAAGCGCTTCCCCCTACTCGTGGAGCTGGAGCCGCTGTACAGCTGCAATCTCCACTGCCCGGGATGCGGCAAGGTGCGCCAGCCGACGGAGATCCTTCGGAAGCGGCTCTCGGTGGAGGAGGCGGTCGGGGCGATCGAGGAGAGCGGGGCCCCGATGGTGTCGATAGCGGGCGGTGAGCCGCTGCTGCACCCGGAGATAGGGCGAATCGTGGACGAGCTGGTCAAGCGGCGCAAGTTCGTCTACCTGTGCACGAACGGAGTCCTCCTGGAGAGGCGGATGGAGCAGTTCCGGCCGTCGCCGTACTTCGCCTGGACCGTCCACATCGACGGTTTGGCCGAGCGGCACGACGCGGCGGTCGACCGCGAAGGGGTGTTCGACAAGGCAACCGCGGCGATACGCTCCGCCAAGAAGGCGGGCTTCCGGGTGACGACCAACTCCACTTTCTTCACGAACGACTCGCCCCAGAGTGTCATAGGAGTGCTGGACTACCTGAACAATGAGCTCCAGGTGGACGCGATGATGCTGTCTCCCGCCTACGCCTACGAGAGGGCGCCGGACCAGGAGCACTTCCTTGGGGTGACCGAGACGCGGGAGCTGTTCTCGAAGGTCTTCGCCGATGGCAGGCGGAGACGTTGGAAGCTCAATCACACCCCCCTCTTCCTGGACTTCTTGGAGGGAAAGGCCGACTTCGGCTGCACGGCGTGGGGCATCCCCAGCTATTCGGTGCTGGGATGGCAGAAGCCGTGCTACCTGATGTCCGACGGATATGCGTCCACCTACGCCGAACTGCTGGAGACCACCGACTGGGAGAGCTACGGCCGGGGCAAGGACCCCCGCTGTGCCAACTGCATGGCCCACTGTGGATACGAACCGACGGCGGTGCTAGCCACAACCTCATCGCTTCGTGCCAGTCTGAGGGCCACGCTGGGCACACACTGACGGCGGCTCGGCAGGCCGAGCGCCCGAAGCAGCGCGCGCGGCGCCGGAAGAAGGGCCGGAGCGACGCCTTACCACGATCAGAGGAGCGGATGACGACGACTACCGACGAGGTCATTTTCTACGACAGCGCATACATGGACCACGAGGGCCTGAAGAGCTCCACGATCGCCGTCGTCGGCTACGGCAACCTCGGATCGTCCATGGCGCTGAACCTCCGCGACGCCGGACTGGACGTGGTGGTGGGCAACATCGACGACGATGCGAAGTCCAGGGCGGAGACGGATGGCTTCCAGGTCCTCGGCATAGAGGAGGCCTGCGCCGACGCGGACTTGGTGTACCTGCTGATTCCGGACGAGGCGATACCCGCCCGGTTCGACTCGGACGTGGCTCCGTCCCTGCGGCCGGGCACGGCGGTGGCATTCGGTTCGGGCTACTGCCTGGCCTTCGGTCTGGTGGTCGTGCCCGAGGGGATCGACGTGCTGATGCTGGCTCCCCGGATGCTCGGGGAAGAGGTCCGGTCGTCCACCGTCGACGGCACCGGCTTCTACAGCTACTGCTCGGTGGAGCGGGATGCCACCGGTTCGGCCAAGGCCAGGCTGTTGGCGCTCGCGACTGCTGCCGGTGCTCTCCGACGCGGGGCGCTGGTCCTGCCTGCGGCGAAGGAAGCGATGCTCGACCTGATGGTGGAGCAGACGGTCGGGCCCTACCTCGGCACGGCAATACAGGTGGCGTTCGCCATGGGGACTGCCGCGGGCCTACCTCCCGAAGCGATGGTGCTGGAACTGTACGCGTCCGGCGAGATGTCCCGTACCTTCGCGGCATTCGCCGACAAGGGCTTCTACCGTTCCGTCAACGGACATGGCGCGGTGGCGACCTTCGGGGGCTTCCTGCGCACGTTGGAGATGGACACGGTGGCGATGCGGAACCACTTCAGCTCGGTGACCGACGAGATCCGCTCGGGCAGCTTCGCCAGGAGGTTGCAGGACGAGCAGCGGAACGGCTATCCCACGCTCCGCGCCATCGAGGCGATGACCTCCGGAGGCGACGCGATGTCGGCAGCCGAAGACCGGGTGCGGGCGTGGTCGGAGCACCGGTGAGAGCCCAGTGGGGAGCCCAGGCGAGAGCCCAGTGGGGAGCACGGTGGGCAGCACGGTCGAAAGAGCTTCCCAAGGTCCGTGGCCGGCCCTCGCACGGCGGCGAAGCGGACATCCGGCGGCCTGCTCTCGACTCCACCCGCATCCTGCTGACCGGAGCGTCGGGGGGCATAGGAACTGCGCTCGCACGGCGGCTGGTAGGCATGGGCGCAACGGTGGTTCTGCATGGCAGGGATGGGGACGCCCTGAGAGTGCTTCACTCGGAGCTGGGTTCATCGACTTCGACAGTCGAGGGCGACCTGCTGGAGGGGGACGCCCCTGCGAACCTGGCGAAGACCGCCAGCCAGCTGATGGGAGGTCTCGACGTCGTCGTCGCCAATGCCGGCGCCGGATGGGGCGGCTCCTTCGCCGACATGCCCCACGTGGACATCGACAAGACGGTGGCGTTGAACCTGACCGCTCCGCTCCACCTGGCAAGGGCCTGCGTGCCGGAGATCGCCGGGAGCAGCCGGGAGTCCGGGCCGGCGGCGATCGTCTTCGTTTCGTCCATCGCCGGGCATCTGGGCGTGCCCAGCGAAGTCGTCTACTCGGCCGCCAAGGGGGGGCTAGTAGCTGCGGGTGAGGCCCTTGCCGAGGAGATCCGGCCCCTGGGCATCCATGTGGGCGTGGTCAGCCCCGGCCCGGTGGACACGCCGTTCTTCGATAGGCGAGGTCGCCCCTACACCAGGCGGTGGCCCAAGCCGATCCCCTGTGCGCCAGTGGTGGACGCGGTGGTGGCCGCCATAGTCGACCACCGCGCAGAAGCGATCTTGCCGAGGTGGCTGCGAGTCCCCACGGTGCTGAGGGCGGCTGCCCCGGGGCTGTACCGTCGGCTGGCTCTGCTGTTCGGCTGACCCACGGCGCTGTTCGGCTGAGCCATGGGACGACCAACGGCCAGCCCGGGCACGAGCTGTGGGACAGACACTGGCCGGGCGGCCGACGTGTGCGCGCTATTCCGGAAGTAGCAGCTGTACTGCGGCCCTTTCGCCACGCATCGGAGCTATCAGCTGGGAGATGATCCTCTGGTGCTCGGCATTCGAGACGTAGCGGCGGAAAGCGGGCTCGTCGTGGAGGTCCGCCACCACGGCGAAGTCCCAGTTGCCATCGACGAGCCCGACGTCCCGCCCGAAGCGGTAGTCCCGGAGACCGGTCAGTTCCGAGCGAAGCTTCCGGAGAGCGTCCTCGACTCGGGCGACGTCCGAGGACGAAACGTCGGGCCTCCACCGGAACATCGCAATGTGGCGGATCACACCGCACCCCCCTCCCAGACGCCGAGGGAGCGCTCGTCCCGGCTCGGCTTCGGCAGGACGGCAATCTAACACCGCCGCCCGCAGTCCCGCGTTCGCCGCAGCGCAGCGCTATTGTGCTGCAGATGGGGGGCGGTATCGACGCGCTCGGCGGAGCGGGAGCCGGCGGCGTCGCGGCAGACGTCCGGCAAGGGCCGGTCTCGACTGGCACCGAAAGGGACCGTTCGGAGGCGGCAGGTGTGCCGACCGCTGTGGATCTGCTGGTGGTCGACAGCGAGCGGATTCTCGCCGAAGCTCTCCAAGTGGTGCTGGGAGGGGTCGAGGGGATCACCGTGGTGGGAGTGGCCCACTCCGCTTCGGACGGCATGCGACTGACGGCTGCGCTGCTGCCGGACGTCGTGCTCGTCGCCCACCTTCTGCCCGACGGAGACGGGCTCTCGATGGCCCGCTCCATCCGCTCCGGCCACTCCGAGGTGAGCGTCATCCTGATGGGTGACCACGAGGCTCACGCGATGCTGCTGCTGAGTGCCGCTGCAGCAGGGTGCGCAGGATGCGTGAGCAAGGCGCAGACGCTCGGAGAGCTGGTCTCTGCGGTGAGGGCCGCAAGCTCCGGCCGGGCGGTCTTCCCGACCGTCAGGTCCCTCGCCGCCGCGGAGCACGATGCGAAGGCCTACGGGATGGACGCCAGCCACACCCCGCTACGCCAGGACCACTCGCTGGCGGACCAGTTGCCGAGGCCGCTTTCCCCTCGGGAGCTGGACGTTCTCGCACTCATGGCGGAAGGTCTTCCGAACAAGGTCGTTGCTCATCGACTGGGTATATCGCTTCACACGGTGCGAAACCATGTCCAGCGCATCCTCGACAAGCTGGGCGCGCACTCCAAGCTGGAGGCGATAGCGAAGTGCGCTCGAGACGGCCTGGTGATCTACGACACCGGCACCGCACTCGGCTCCTCCGGTGACACCGAGCAGCGGATGGCATAGCCACCGGCGCCGATCTCGGTTTCAAGAACGGGGCGCGGCCGGTCGTGGCAGTTGGTCCAAGGTGAACAGAGCGGTCAGCTCGACTCCGGCCGACGCCAGCGCATCCGCACCACCTCCCTGGCGGTCGATGACGCACAGTGCGCTCTCGACCAGGGCTCCCTCCTGTCGCAGGTCGCCTACGGAGGTCACCACCTGGCCGCCCGAGGTCACCACGTCCTCGATCACCACCACCCTGCGCCCCCCTACCTCGGCGCCTTCCGCCAGCCTGCAGGTCCCGTACTGCTTGGCCGTCTTGCGTACGAACGCAGTCGGGATGCCCAACCTGGAGGAGAGCACCACCGCAAGCGGCACCCCTCCCAACTCCAACCCCGCCAGCACGTCGGTCCCGGCCGGCACCAGTGGGGCCAGATGATGGGCAATAGCGTCGAGGAGGGCGGGGCTCGCCTCGAAGCGGTACTTGTCGAAGTACTCCGTCGACGTCCTTCCCGACCTGAGCAGGAACTGGCCTCGCAGATGCGAGGCCTGCACGATCGCGTCGGCCAGAGCCTCGCGGCTCATATCCATGTCGTCACCGGGTGGCTCGTACGACCGCCATCGCGCCTACGACTCCGCCGGCGGCTGCCGCCGGGATCAGCGGCAGGGCCCAATGGTGACGTGACAGCAGTGCCTGGGCGCTTCTCGGATGTGCCTTGTCGTCGAACGATCCGTGGGCTCCCGGGTCGCCAGCCACCGGATGGAACAGGTTCGAGGGGGCATCGGCCGGCTTCGGCTCGTCCCGCTGTTGCGCCTTGAAGTTCGTCCGCGCCAGGTACTGGTCCAGCAGTCCCGGTGCTACGTAGTTCGCCAGGATGGTCGCCACCGTGGAGCCGCCGACCCACACCTCGCGCCGCCGAGGGTGCTGTGCCGCCCAGACGATGGAACGGGCGGCCACCTCCGGCTGGTAGATGGGCGGCACGGGCATCGATCTGTTCGGCAGGTGGTTCTCGCAGTGGTCGAACTGGGGTGTGTTCATCCCGGGCAGGTGTACCGAGATGACTCGCACCCTGGTCCGATCGTGCAGCAGCTCGCACCGCAACGACTCCATGAACCCCTGGAGGGCATGCTTGGAGCCGCAGTAGGCGCTCTGGAGCGGGATGCCACGATAGGCGAGCGCGGACCCGACCTGGACCACCGCCCCGTGGTCCCTCGGCAGCATCCGCTTCAGCGCCGCCATCGTTCCGTAGACCGAGCCCAGGTAGGTGACCTCCGTAGCCCGGCGGAACTGCTCGGGGGTGATGTCCTTGAGCTCGCTGAACACCGTCGTCATCGCGTTGTTGATCCACACGTCGATGGGGCCCAGCTCGGACTCCGCCTTCGCTGCGGCCGCCTCGACCGCTTCGTGGTCGGCCACGTCGACCTGGATCGGCAGCGCTCTGCCGCCCAACGCCCGGACCTCCTTGGCGGCCCCTTCCAGACCGTCCTCTCCCCTGGCCAGAAGCGCCACGCTGCACCCCTTGCGGCCCAGCTCCGCGGCGACCGCCCTTCCCACTCCGGAAGTCGCTCCGGTAACGACCACCGTCCCCTCGATGCCACTCCGCCTCACTCGAACCTCACTTTCCGTTGGGAAGACTGCAACGCCAAACCCGCTGCGGCCAGCAATGCGGCCAGGGCGGCCTCCTCGGCACCCAGCCGGCGCTCCTGGGGACGGGCAAGAGCGAACACGACTGCACTGGCTCCGTGCAGCAGGTCCACTACGGACCCCGTCTCGAGCGCTCCCGGACCCCTTGCGATCGTCAGTGCCCCCTGGGCGGCCTGGCGGCCGCCCAGCACCCTGACCACGACTCTCCAAGCAGGCCCGGTGCTGCGAGGGGACAGCAGCCTCAGCGCGGCACCTGGACGAGTGAGCAGGTAGAGACCCCATACGAGCCGGATCGCTCCGAATGCCGCCACCGGCGCCGAAGTCAGGCCCATGCCGCCTGTGCTTCGCGGCAGGATCCCCTTGCGCTCCGGCGCAGGAGCTCCGACGCCCACTCCCCCTGCCCCGGCCGGCTCGACACCGGACGGTCCCTCTCCGGGGCCGGCCGTCATCGGCTCGCCGCCAGATGGTCCGCCGCCCTGGCGGCCAGCGCCATGATGGTGAGCGCCGGGTTGGCGCTGCCCTGCGTCGGCAGCACGCTTCCGTCGGTGATGTACAGGTTGGGCACCGCGAACGACCGGAGGTTCGAGTCGACGACTCCCTCGGACGGAGTGGCCCCCATGCGCGCACCTCCGACGAGGTGGGCATACCGCTGGATGCTCAGGGTCTCCTGGGCACCCGCCGCTTCCAGGATCGACACGGCCACCTTCTCCGACGCCTCGATCAGCTTGCGGTCGTTGTCGCATTGGCTGTAGTCGAAGTGGGCGACCGGGAGGCCGAACCGGTCCTTCTCGTCCGCCAACGTGACCCGGTTGTCGGGAAGGGGAAGAAGCTCGCAGAGCACGCCGATGGTGGACCAGTGGACGTAGTCCCGCATGTACTCCCGGAGGACCGAGCCCCAGTGCCCTTCCGCCGCCACGTGCTCGGCATGGGTGATCGGCAGGGGCGACACCGTCTGGATGCTGAAGCCGCGGGCGTAGTCCTTGGTCGGGTCCGTCTCGTAGAACTGCTCGGAGGAGACTTCAGGAGGGGGCGCCTTGTACATCCGGACCTCCTCCTCGAACCGTCCGGTCACCTGGGGGGCTCCCTGCACCATCACGTAGCGTCCGACCAGGTCCTCGTTGTTGCACAGGCCGTCGGGGAACCGCTTGGTGGCCGAGTTGAGCAGCAGCCGAGGCGTCTCGATCGCATATCCGGCGACCGCAACGGCGGCCGCCCTCTGGAACCGCTCCACTCCTTCTCTTATGTACACCACCCCTGCGGCCCTGCCCGCGTCGTCCAGCTCGATCCTGGTCACCATGGAGTCGGGCCTTATCTCCGCACCGCGGGCGAGGGCGTCGGGGACATGGGTCACCAGGGTGGACGCCTTGGCGTTGACCTTGCAGCCCTGCAGGCAGAACCCGCGGTAGATGCAGTGCGGTCGGTGGCCGAACCCGCCGTTGACGATGGCCACCGGACCCACCCGCACGTCGATGCCGAGCTGCTCCGCTCCGCGCATGACGATCTGCCCGTTGGGTCCGACCGGATGCGGCGACTGCGGGTAGCGGTGCGGGTCTCCCCAGGGCCACGACTGGCCGGCGACGGGTAGCTCCTCCTCCATCGCCTCGTAGTAAGGGCGCAGGTCGCCGTAGGAGATGGGCCAGTCCTGCCCCACGCCGTCTGCGGTGCGGGTGTTGAAGTCGGACGGGTGGAACCGAGGCGTGTACCCGGCGTAGTGCACCGTCCCGCCGCCCACTCCCCGACCCGAGTTGTTGGATCCCAGTGGCACAGGGTCCGAGCCCCCGATCACCCTCGGGTCCGTCCAGTAGATGTGGTGTGATCCCTTCTCGTCGCTCACCCAGTCCCGGTCCGGGTCCCAGAAGGGACCGGCGTCGAGGCAGACGACCCTCCACCCGCGCCTCGCCAGGCGCTGCGTCAGCACCCCTCCTCCGGCGCCACACCCGACTACTACAAGGTCCACGACGTCGTCGTCGGCGAAACGTCTCATGCCCTCTACGAGCGCCGGGTCGCAGCGTCGCCCGTCCTTGGGGAGCAGCCAGGCCGACTCGTTCCGGTCTCGTACCGACCTCGGCCGATTCACCGGCGCCAACGTCCCGAGGATGCTAAGCGGCTCACTTCGCCGCCCTCGCGGCGACACCGTCGAGGTGTCGCTTGCGGGCCTGCTCCATCCTGGCGCCGATGGGCACCGGGTCCTCCGCCGGGGCGACGTCGGCTCGCTCCCAGGGCTCCCGGATACCGGGTGACGTGGCCTTGTAGCCCCGCGGATAAGCAGGTCCTCCGAAGCCGATCTCGTTCCAGATGTCGGGATGGGAGTACAGCTCGGTGCACCCGAAACGCAGCCACGCAGCGAACACCTCCGGCCCGGGCATTCCCCCGAAGTCCCCCCCCGTGCGGACACCTTCGAGCACGAGCAGCTGGCAGTCCCGGTCCAGCAGAGCGAACTCCCTGCCGCATCGCTCCCTGGAGGCTTCGTCCAATGCGACCAGCGACCGGCGCCACATCTCCGGAGCAGGAGGCATGCCCACCTGCCTGTAGCCGTCGAGCTGACCGGTGGCGAGCCTCTGGTCGATCCCTTCCAGCACCGGGACCGCCGGGCCCTCGTCCAGCTCCAAGAGCCTATTCATCAGCGGGCGGGCCACCGCCTCCTCGGGCGGCGTGAAGAACGCGAGAGCCGGCCGGGGGCCCAACCTCGCCTGCACCACGGCCTGGGTCACCGGATCCCACTCCCGCGCCTGGGACATCACGTCGTAGCCCGGGAAGCGCTGCTGCATCAGCGCTCTCTCCGCAGCAGGGCCGCGAGCAGACCCATGCCTCCGACCATCGAGAACAGCAGGGGCGCGAAGACCGGAGGCCCCATCTCTGCGTTGTAGCGGGGCAGCTTCCAGCCGCCCGGTCGATGCGAGATGCCTCTGATGTGCAGGTAGGTGCCCTGGACTCCGTTCAACATGACCAGCGCGGAAGTGACCGGGAGCGCCGTCTTGGCGATCCGGCGGCTGAACACGCCCGCCACTGCGGACACCGCCACGGGAGGTGTCAGTGCGACCGGCAGCCACATCATCCGGTTCCAGAAGCTGGCCCTGTCGTGCTCGAGCCACAACTCCGCTCCGGTTATGACTGCTGCGAACGCGGTGAGACCGGACAGGGAGCGCTCGAACCGACCGTGCTCGACGTTCCGGACCATGTGGTCCAGCGCTCCCTCCCACCGACCCACCGCGGGGCGGGCTCCCGCCTTCCCCGCCCCCTGCCGGAGCGGTGCGGGCTTCCTGCCCTCCGCTGGGCGCAACGACGCCAAGTTCAAACCGTCCTCCCGTCCTCGACGGTGCTTGCCGGACTGCCCGATCCGGGCTCCACGCCGTTCGTCATCACTCGTTCTTACCTCGTCCTTACCTCGTCCATCCCTTCCCGGTCCATCCCTACCCGGTCCATCCCTCCCGTCCACCGGACATGCCGGAGCGTCCGGCACCGGGTCGGAGCAGCGCCCGGTCTCGTCACCTGCACCCAGCCGGCGATCCTTGGCTCACCAGCCGCGGCTCACCGGCCGCGGCTCAGGTTCCAACCGGGCGGGACCGGGGTAGCGACCCAGGAACGACTACCCAGGAGGGCCCATGGGCAAGCAGCTCGTCTCCGACTTCATCGTGCAGCGGCTTCAGCAGTGGGGGGTGGAGCATGTGTTCGGCTACCCGGGCGACGGCATCAACGGGATCATGGGAGCGTGGAACAGGGCGGGTGACCGGCCTCGGCTGGTGCAGGCGCGACACGAGGAGATGGCAGCCTTCGAGGCGGTCGGCTACGCCAAGTTCACAGGGAAGGTCGGCGTGTGCCTCGCCACGTCGGGTCCCGGAGCGATCCACCTGCTGAACGGGCTGTACGACGCCAAGATGGACCACGTGCCGGTGATGGCGATCGTCGGCCAGACCTCCCGCACGGCGATCGGAGCGCACTACCAGCAGGAAGTGGACCTCGTGTCGCTGTTCAAAGACGTGGCTCACGAGTACGTCCACCAGGCGTCCGAGCCGGAGCAGTTCCCGCTGCTGATCGATCGGGCAATCCGCATCGCGCTGGCGGAGCGAGCGCCGACTTGCATCATCGTGCCGTCCGACCTGCAGGACGAGCCGTACGAAGCACCTCCCCACGCATTCAAGATGGCGCTGTCGAACGTCGGGTGGGAGCAGCCGACGACGGTTCCCGACGCGCGCCAGCTGGGTCTAGCCGCGGACGTGCTGAACGCGGGCAACAAGGTCGCGATCCTCGTCGGCCAAGGTGCGCGCTCGGCAGCAGACGAGGTGCTCCAGGCAGCCGATCTGCTTGGCGCCGGGGTCGCCAAGGCGCTGCTGGGCAAGGACGTCCTCGACGACGAGAACCCCATCGTGACCGGCCCCATCGGACTGCTCGGCACGAAGCCGAGCTGGGACATGATGATGGGCTGCGACACGCTGCTGATGGTGGGTTCCAGCTTCCCCTACAGCCAGTTCCTGCCGGACTGGGAACAGGCTCGTGGGGTGCAGATCGACATCGACGGCCGCATGATCGGCATCCGCTACCCGATGGAGGTGAACCTGGTCGGCGACGCGAAGGCGACCCTTTCGGCGCTGCTCCCGATGCTGTCCCGGAAGACCGACCGGAGCTGGCAGGAAGAGATCAAGAGCGGCATCGAGAAGTGGTGGAAGGTGACCGAGTCCCGAGCGATGCTCGAAGCGAACCCGGTGAACCCCGAGCGGATGTTCTGGGAGCTGTCTCCTCTGCTGCCGTCGGACGCCATAGTGACGTCCGACTCGGGCTCCGCTGCGAACTGGTACGCGAGGGATCTCAAGATGCGGCGGGGGATGCGGGGCTCGCTCTCGGGCAACCTGGCGACGATGGGTCCCGGGGTCCCCTACGCGATCGGCGCCAAGTTCGCCCACCCCACGCGGCCGGTGATCGCAGTCGTCGGTGACGGGGCGATGCAGATGAACGGCATCAACGAGCTGATCACGATCTCGAAGTACTGGGAGGAGTGGGCCGATCCCCGGCTGATCGTGATGGTGTTGCACAACAACGACCTCAACCAGGTCACCTGGGAGATGCGGGCGATGGAGGGCGATCCGAAGTTCGAAGCTTCCCAGGACCTGCCGTCGTTCCCCTACGCCGGCTACGCCCAGATGCTGGGGCTGGGAGGAATCAAGGTGGACCAGCCCGACATGATCCGTGGAGCCTGGCAGCAGGCGCTGTCGGCGGATCGGCCGACGGTCATCGAGGCGATGACCGATCCGGAAGTCCCGCCCCTTCCGCCTCACGTCGAGAAGGATCAGGCGATGTCCCTGATGAAGGCGATGCTGAAGGGTGACCGCGGCTCCAGGGAGATCGTCCGAGAGGGCTTCAAGGGCAAGTTGCAGGAGTTCGTCCACCGTTGAGCACCTCCGCGGCCGGCTCGAAGCTGCAAGACGCTCGGTCGACACCCGAAACAGCGGACGTCCTGGTGGAGTCGGTCGATCCCCGCGTGTACACGGTCCCGACCGACCGCCCCGAGTCCGACGGCACCATCGCGTGGGACAAGACGACTCTGGTGGTCTGCCACGTGAAGGCGGGGGGCGTGACAGGGCTGGGCTACACCTACGGCAGCCCGGCGATCGCGACCGTCATACGGTCCACCTTGGCGGAGCAGGTCGTCGGGAAGCCGGCAACGGACATCGGGGCATCTTGGGCGGCGATGGTGGCCTCCGTCCGCAACGTGGGTCGACCGGGAGTGGCGTCGATGGCTATCTCGGCGGTGGACGTTGCCCTGTGGGACGTCAAGGCCCGTCTGTTGGAACTGCCGGTCAGCGCGCTGCTCGGGCCATACCACCCCGCCGTGCCGATCTACGGCAGCGGAGGTTTCACCACCTACGGGCCTTCGGAGGTCGCCCGCCAGCTGGGAGGGTGGGCCGAACAGGGAATTCCCCGTGTGAAGCTCAAAGTGGGCCGTCGTCCGGAGGAAGACCCGCCCCGATTGTCCGCCGCCCGGGAAGCGGTGGGTGACTCCGTCGAACTGTTCGTCGACGCCAACGGTGCTTTCGACGTCAAGCGGGCGATCGGATGGGCCGATCGCTATGCCTCGGAGTGGGACGTCCGGTGGTTCGAGGAGCCGGTCAGCTCGGATGACCTCGACGGGCTGGCCGAGGTGAGGGCTTCCGCCGCCCCACCGGTCCAGGTGGCTGCCGGCGAGTACGGGTTCGACGAGCACTACTTCCGCCGGATGCTGCAGTCCCAAGCGGTCGACTGCCTGCAGGCCGACGCCACCCGTTGCGGCGGCTACACCGGTTTCCTCCGTGCCGCGGCGCTGTGCGATGCCTGGGGCATCGACCTCTCCGCACACTGCGCGCCCCAACTGAGCACCCACGTCTGTTCGGCCGCTTGGCGCCTGCGTCACCTCGAGTACTTCCACGACCACGTCCGGATCGAGCACATGCTGTTCGACGGCTGCCTCCTGCCACAGGACGGAGCGCTGCGGCCCGACAGGTCAGTGCCGGGACTTGGTCTGGTCCTGAAGGAGGCCGACGCGGAGCGCTACGCCGTCTGAGCGGCAGCTCGGGGATTTGCGTCGCGGGAGTGGGGGCGTCAGCGAGTCGGAAGGATCAGCGAGTCCGGGCGTCAGCGAGCCGCCCCGACCGGCGAGAGGACGGACCCTTCGGTGGCGGCGCCGACGGCTACGCCCGTGCTTACGTCGAACAGATGCACGCGCGCCGGGTCGATGGCGAGTGGCACCTTCTCCCCGTACTCGGGCAGGCCATCGGAGGAGGTACGGACAACGAGCGAGTCGCCGCCCAGGTTTACGTGGAGCACAGTCTCGTGCCCCATCGGCTCGGACACCTCTACCGTACAGTCGCCCAAGAGCCGATGTCGGGAGTCGTGCGGGGGGCCGAGGCGTAGGTCCTCCGGCCGGACTCCTATCCGGACTCCCATCCCACTTGCGGTGCCGCTCCAGTCGGTCCCACAGAGGGTGAGGGAAGCAGATCCGACACCGACGACGACCATGCCCGGTTCGGCCCGGACGACTGTCCCGTCGAGGAGGTTCATGGGCGGCGACCCGACGAAGGATGCCACGAAGTCGTCGGCCGGCCGATGGTAGATGTCGGACGGCGAACCGACTTGGACGGTGCGGCCATCGCGAAGGACCGCCACCTTCGAGCCCATCGTCATCGCCTCCACCTGGTCGTGCGTCACGTACAGGACCGTCGCTCCGAGGCGATGGTGCAGCCGCTTCAGCTCGGCCCGCATGGTCGACCTGAGCTTGGTGTCCAAGCTCGACAGCGGCTCGTCCATAAGGAAGAGCTTCGGTTCCCTGGAGATCGCCCTTGCCAACGCGACCCGCTGACGCTGCCCACCGGACAGCGTCCCGGGCCGTCTGCCCAGCAGCTGCGAGATCTCGAGGGCGGCCGCCACCCGCTCGACGCGCTGGGCGACTTCCGACTTTCCGATCTTCCGTGCCCTCAGACCGAAGGCGATGTTCTCGAACACGGTCATGTTCGGGTAAAGGGCGTACCTCTGGAACACCATTGCGACGTCGCGATCGGCGGGGGCCGCCTGGCTGACATCCCGGCCCCCCAACAGGATCCGGCCCTGCTCCAATTGCTCCAGACCGGCGACGAGACGTAGCAGGGTCGTCTTGCCGCATCCCGACGGACCGAGCAGTACGGCAAATTCGCCGTCGGCCACGTCGAGGTCCACGCGGTCGACCGCCCGCGTGCTGCCGAACGACTTAACCGCACCTTCGATTTGGAGCCGAGCCACTGGTGGAGCCTCCTCTTCTCGCAGATCTATGTGTCACCGGTGTCACCTGCGACTGATTTGACGATGTACTTGTGGGCAAAGCTGAAGACGATCAGGATCGGCAACATTGTGATCAGGGCGGCACCGGATATCTCACGCCAATGCGTGCCGTCGAAGCCCTGGAAGAACGAAAGGGCGACTTCCACGGGACGGGCTCTCGAGCCCTGGGTGATGATCAGGGGCCATTCGAAGGCGCTCCACTGGGAAGCGAACGTCAGGAGCGTGACCGTCACCACAGCCGGGCGAGCCATCGGAACGGCGACCCTCGACAGGTACCGGTACCAGCTCACGCCATCCAACTGACTGGCTTCCCACAGGCTCGGCGGAAGCGTCTTGAAGAACTGCCGGAAGAGGAAGATGGCATACACGTTCGCGGCAACCGGAGCGACTTGGCCTGCGAGGGTATTCAGCAGCCCCAGCCGGGCGGTGATCACGTAGTCCGGGATGAGGGTCGCCTCGGGAGGCACCATCAACGCCGCCAAGAGCACGGCGAAGAGCACTTCCCTCCCCCGGAACTCCCTCAGCGCGAGCGAGTACCCCGCCAGCGCCCCGGTGACGAGCACGGACACGATGGTGGCAAGGGTGATGATGGTCGTGTTGAGGAAGTACTTGGCCCACGGCAGGACGACCAGAGCCCGCCGGATCGGGTTCAGGTCGAATGAAGGTACCAGGTGAGGGGGCAGCGTGAACACCTGGGAACGGTGGTCCACGCTCACGACCACAGCCCAGTAGATCGGGAACAGGAACATGGCGGCGACGACGGTCAGAAGGATGTACCGGACCCCGGTGCCGACGTGCGCTCGGAGTCGTGTACCGGCCGCAAACGAGGATCCTGGCAGACGGTCCGATGCGGCATCGCCTATCGTGTAGGGCCGGTGCCTCCCCTCGGTGGGTTCTGACCTTCTCGTGATCGTCATCGATAGAACGTCCGTCTCTCGCCCACGCGCCGCTGAACGAGTATCAGGCCCAGGATCAGGACGAAGAGAGCGACCGCCACGGTGGCACCGAAGCCGTAGTGGAAGTCGACGAACGCCACCTTGTACAGGTAAACGGCGGTGGTCGTGGTACTGCCTATCGGGCCACCTCCTCCCCCGCCCTGACCTCCGGTCATTGCGTAGATCGACCCGAACGTCTGCATCGACGCGATGGTGGTCAACATCACGACGGCAAGCGTGACAGGTGACAAATAGGGCAGTACGATACGCCTGAATATTGCAGTAGGGCCCACGCCGTCCAGCCGGGCCGCTTCCATGAGCTCGGTCGGTATGCGGGACAGTCCTGCGAGGAACAGCACGACCGAGAACCCCACCTGCTTCCACATGCTGTCGATCATCACTGCGGGTAGCGCCCAGTGGGTGCTCGACAGCCAGCCGACAGCGGGGAGGTGTACCAGGCGCAGGGCCGCGTTCGCCAGTCCGAACTGCGGATCGAAGATGAACACCCATATAACTGCGGTGGCGATGCTGGGCGTCACGTACGGTAGGAACACGACTGCTCGGAAGAACGACAGGCCCCTGACCCTTTTGGTGGAGTCCCGCAGCAGCATCGCGAGGAGCAGCGCCATCACCACCGTGGCCGGAACCATCACTCCCACGTAGTAGGCCGTCACTCCGAGCGACGGAACGAAACCGGAGACCGGGTTCAACAGCGCTCGGTAGTGCGACAAGCCTGCGAACTGTGACTGGGAGAAGCCGGCCAGGTTCCAGTGGAAGAAGCTCATGGCCACTACCAGGACTGCGGGACCATAGACGAACGTGCCGAGCACTACCAGCGCGGGAAGTACCGGCACCACTCCGCTCGCAGTCTCTCGCCACCACGACCGTGAAGGCGTCCTACCTCCAGGCGCAACACCGACCGGTTCGAGAGCGTTGGTGGCAGCCAGCTCTCCCACGTTCGCCAGCACGTTGCCGGGGCTCACCACGGGAGAGCCCGAAGTCGGCAGATCGGGGACGGCTTGACCGGCGACGTAGTGGCGGAGAAGACAAAGGGCGACGAGCGCCTGACCGCGTGGCTCACGGAACCTGCCCCGAGGCAACGGCGTTGCCCTGGCTCTCCATTGCCTTCATCGCCGCAGCAGGCTGCAGACCGTTCTGGAGCACCTTCTGGATCTCGTTCTGCACGACCGTGTCGATGCCCGTCTGATCGGGGCCTATCGGCTTGTCGATCGTCGTGCCGGCCTGCAGCTCCCTGACTGCCTCGGCAGTTCCGGCGTAGGGACCCGGGTTGGCAGACCAGGTCGGTCCGGCGAGCTTCTTCACTGCGGGTAGGTCCGCTTTGCTCACGGGGGGCTCCCCGCCGACGACCGCCCAGATCGCCTGGCCCGAAGGAGAGTCGAAGTACTTGATGAACTTCCAGGCCGCTGCCTGCTGGACCGAGGAGGAGTGGCTGAAGATGACGAAGCTGAGCCCCTGGTAAAGGGTGTATGCCTTGCCGGTGGCGCCGGGCATTGCCCCGAAGACGCCGACGGGGAATTTGTTGCCGACCCCCTCCCTCACCATCTCGAAGCCGTCAGCAGTGTTCTCCAGTATCCCCACCTTTCCGGCAGCGAAGTCCTGAAGACCGGTCGTGTAAGAAGTGAGGGTCTGAACGCCCGGCGCTCGGTCCCTCTGAAGCAGCTGTTGGATGGTCGTCGCCATCGCCGGCGAGTTGAGGTCCAAGGTCGTGGTCGAGCCGTTCTTGAAGTAGTGGCCCCCGTTGGAGTAGAACTGCGGGAGCCAGTCGTTGTGGTCCATGCGGGCGGTCAAACCCATCGCGCCGGTCTTCTGGTGGATCACATTGGCGTCGTGGACGAGTGCTGCCCAAGTAGTGGGGGGAGCCCCCAGTCCCGCCTGCTTCCAGAGAGTGGCGTTGTAGAAGTACTCCGCCACCTTGACGTCCACTGGAAAGAGGAACTGCTGGTGGGAAGGTGTGAACTCGGCCTTCCAGACTCCGGGCCAGATGCCTGCGAGCTGTGCCTTGGGAAAGCCGTTCTTGCCGTAGATGAACTTGTGCAGGTTCACCAGCGCGTTCGCCCGCTCGTAGCCGTACTGCGGCGCGTGCCCGATCATTGCCATCACAGGGGGATCACCTGCTGTGACTGCTGCCAGAGCTTTTGCCGAGGCGGGTGTGACATGGATCTGTACGCGTATTCCTGGGTTCGCAGCATTGAACTTGGAGACGATCTGAGCGATCGCATGGCCTTGCTCGTTGCTCGCACTATGGGACTCCCAGAAGGTGACTACTGTGGGTGCCTTGGTGGGAGTGGCCGTGGTCGGCTTCGAGGCGGCCGGCGCTTTGGTCGTGGCACACCCCGAGAGCACCACTGCTAGGGCGGCAATTGACGGGACGAGTCGCTGGTGCATCGGGCAGGGCTCCTTCGGACGAAAGCGGGGGGCTTTCGCTGCGTCGTCTTGCATGGCAGCGCCATACTCCACTGCAGAAGTGGCCGTGCTGCGACCTTCGCGTGACGAGCCGATGCCGTTTTCGTGAACAGCCCGGCGAGACCCGACCGAACCGTTCCGGGCGGTGACCGTTCCGGGCGGTGGCCGTTCCAGGGGACGGGTCCGTCGTCTTTCGTGCGGCACCGGGACGCGCGCCGTCAGGGAAGCGGCGGGGCCTGCTTCCAGGTACGACGGACAGGGGGCGGGGACAAGTTCCCCTCGGGTTACGCCCCTACGGATGCTTGCGCAGCACCCCGACCACGACCGCCCTGGTCGAGTCGCCGTTCTCGATCGAGTGGGGAACCCCCGCTCGCATCTGCACGACGTCACCGCTCCGGCACGGACGCCGTTCCTCGGATGCCACTAGATTCACGTCACCTTGCACCACGAGGAGGCAGAGGTCCTCCGGAGCCGGATGCGTCGGCAGCACCTGGCCCGGTTCGAGCCCTACCACGAACGTCTTGGACCCCTGACCTTCCCCGACGGTGCGAACGGTCGCCCCCGCTCCATCGAAGGCGACCGATTCCTCCCACGACGCCCATAGGGGCTGTTCGCTCTGCTCTCTCACCTCGACCATTCCGGCTCCTTTCGAAGATCCTCCTCGTCGGGACCGTTCCGATTTCAGCCCCGGTCCAACACGCCCACGCTACGCAGCCTCCGCTCGATATGAGCCTCCATCGTACGGGTAGCCAACGTCTCCATCTCGGTCACTGCCCTCGACGGCGGCTCCCGCAGCACGTCGGTCAGACGACCTCCGAGCGCGGAGGCGATCAGAACGAGTGCCTCCCCGCTGAGCGGGGTTCCCTGGCGGCATCGTCGGCACAGCGCTCCCCCCACAGCAGCCTCGAACGCAACCAGCGGGCCCGGTCCGCCGCAGGCGGCACAACGATCCAGCACCGGAGCAAACCCCTCCTCAGCGAGCAGCCGCCAGAGGAACGCTCCTACCAGTGCCGCCGAGTCCTGCTGGGACAGGAAGCGGAGAGCCCCCACGAGCATGCGGTAGGTCTGGCCGCCCTCCCAGCCGTCCAGACCCAGGCGGTCCGCCACTTCCAGCAGCACCGCCGCCTTCACCATACGGTCGAGATCCTCCCGGATGGCCCGGAAGTGGTCGATCGTCTCGGCCTGCGTCACGACGTCCAGGTCCCGTCCCTCCCAGCACAGCACGGACACGTGGCTCATCGGCTCCAGGCGGCTGCCCCACCGGCTCTTCGTCTTGCGAACGCCTTTCACGACTGCGCGCACACGACCGCGCCTGTCCGTGGCCAGGTGGGCGATCCTGTCGGCTTCGCCGAGCTTCGTCGTGCGAAGCACGACTCCCTGTGCCTTGTAGAGCGGAATCCTCCACCTCCCGAAGTGGCCGGCAAAGCCCGGTTCCCGATAGAGCTCCCCCGGTCGGACGGAGGGCCGGCCGGGAACTGTTCCGGCCCGGAGATGTTCAGGCCCCGGACTGCAGACATTCTCTCAGAGACGGGGGCGGATCGGCGGCGTGTGGCCGGAGTCGGGCACCGAGCTGCTCCCGTGCCCTGCGAGCCCTCCAGCCCCAAGGCCCGATCCCGAGACCGGGGATCGCTCCGGCGGCTGCGGAGGTCGCCTCAGCGCCGGTGCATCCTTGTCCCTGCCGCTATGAGGCCGACGAGCAGGACCGAGGTGATCAGCAGCTGGCGAGCACCGGGGGCGCCTATCGCTGTTCCAGCTATCAGCAACAGGAACAGGACCACCGCAGCCACGGCCGCCGCCACGATCGAGAGCCTCCCCCTCGGTGTGGATCTCGGTCGCTCGAGGGAGGGCTCCTCGCTGCCGGGCATCAAGCCTCCACCGTCCCGTACCGGCGGTCACGCCGCTGGTACTCCCGGACGGCGTCGAAAAGGTGCTCCCGGCGGAAGTCGGGCCAGAGCACGTCGGAGAATACGAGCTCGGAGTAGGCCAGCTGCCACAGCAGGAAGTTGGAGATCCGGAACTCGCCGGAAGTCCTGACGACCAGGTCGGGATCCGGCATGTCGGGGAAGTAGAGGCGCTTGCGCAACTCCCGCTCGTCCACCTTGGACGCCGGAACGCCGTCTGCCACCACGGCTCGTACCGCGTCGATGATCTCCGCTCGGCCGCCGTAGTTGAACGCGAACGTCAGCGTCAGCTTCCGGTTCGACCCGGTCAGTGCGACGGTGTCGTCGATGTGGCGGAGCAGCCGGCGGGGAACGCGCCAGTCCCGTCTCCCCGAGAACCGTACCCGTACGCCCAGATCGTTCAGCTCGTCCCGGCGCCGAAGCAGGATGCCCTCGTTGAAGTGCATCAGGTAGCGGACCTCGTCGGCGGGTCGTCTCCAGTTCTCCGTCGAGAACGCGTACACGGTCAACCAGTCGAGGCCCAGGTCCAAAGCGCCGTAGACGGTGTCCAGCAGGGCCTTCTCCCCTGCTCCGTGCCCATCCGTCCGCGGAAGCCCGCGCCTCGTGGCCCAACGTCCGTTGCCGTCCATGACGCAGGCCACATGGGAGGGGACACGGTGCATGTCGATCCCGTCGAGTCCCACGGTGCGAACTTAGCTGCCCAGCCTCCAGTGCTGGTGGCGGGGTAATCTGCCGGGATGCGGGCGGCTGGCCGGTCCCGACGGCCGCACCGGGCCGCGGCGGACTTACCTGTGGCGCCACGGAGTCGCAGTCGCGGCAGGAGGCGCCGTGCTCGGCGCGCCGCCGCAGTGCTGGCTGCTGTCGCAATCGGCTCGGGACTGCTGTTCCTCGCGAGCCTGCCCGCTCCCTCTGCCGCTGCGACCAGGGTGGACCGCCTGCTGTCGAAGCACGGGACCCGACCGTTGCACGTCCCTCCCCCTCACCGGCTGGCCGCATCGGTGGTCGCCATCGAGGACCATGCCTTCTACGGGCCGCCGGGGACCGACATCGCGTACGGTGCAGCGCGCTGGATATGGGGACACGTCACCTCCAGCGGGCCGCAGGGCGGATCGACGCTGGCCCAGCAGCTCGCCAAGCTGCTGTTCTTCCCGAGCAACGGGCCCTTGGCGAAGCTCGACCAGGCGGGGATGGCCTTCCGCCTGGAACTGCACTACAGCCATGCCCAGCTGATGAACCTGTATCTCGACGCGGCGTACTTCGGTGACGGCTCCTACGGGGCTCGCCAGGCCAGCCTGCGGTACTTCGGCCAGGAGCCGCGGCGCCTATCCTGGCCCCAGGCGGCCCTGCTGGCCGGAACGGTGCAGGCACCCGGAGCTTACGATCCGCTCCGGCACCCCGGAGCGGCGATGGAGAGGCGAGGAGAGGTGCTGGCTCAGCTGGCCGAGACGGGAGCTATCTCACCCTCGGCCGCCGGTAAGTACGAAAGGGATCCGCTCCAGTTGATCTCTCCCACTGCGCCTCGTCTGCACCTCAACACTCAGCGTCACCCGAGTTGACCCTACAGTGATGACCGGTGGGGGTCATTCCGAATAGGCCGGGTAGCTGAGCGTCGATGGCGCAAGTCGTGCTCCTGGACCTGAACCAGGCGTTGAGCCAGCCGATCGAACAGTGGTGCCTACGAAGCGGCCACGAAGTGATGACGTTCCCTCTGCCCGCCCGGCTGTCCGACGTGCAGCGGCTGTGCGATCCCGACGTGGTGGTCGTGTCCGGCTCTGGCCCCGGCGTCACTGGGGTTGCCGAGGCGGTCCAGCGCACCACACCGGCGGCATCGGTGATCCTGCTGGTCGACCGGGACTCCCTGGAGCACGTCTGCCGCCGCTTGGCGCTGGGTCCGTTCTGGGGAGTGGGGGTGGAGGCCCTCGAAGCCCCGGCCGCGGCGGGAGCAGCCGGAGATGCGGAGAGACTGGTGGAAGCTGTCGCCCGCGCGGTGGCGGCCTCGGAAGCTCGCAACAGGAGGCTGCGAGGCGCCGAGCCGCCGGCAAGCTCCGGTGTGCGACCGCCGAACAGGGCTACCACGCACGGCGATGACCCCGGCGGGTCGAGCAGCGGGATGGACCAGGCGGCCGTCGGCGTCCTCTTGGCCGACTCCGAAGGAGCGATCTCCACTTGGAACCGCCGTGCAGCCGACATGCTGCTGCTGCCGCCGGACCCGGCCCAGGGCAGCACGGGGGACCAGCGACACTCTCCTGGCTCCCTCCTGCCGGGACTGCTGCCTCCGGACCTGTCGCAGCTGGTAGAGCGGGTCGTCGCTCACGGATCGGGCGTGGTGTCGACTGCGAAGCTTCCAGGAAAGCCGGGGGGGCTGGCCGAAGTGACGCTCTCCCCGGCCCGCCTGGAGGGAGGACGCCAGGGGGTGGTGATGGCCCTTCAGGACATCACCACCCAGGTGGAGGCGGCAGCCGACTACAGGACCTCCAATCGCCGCTCGGCCGCTCTCGCCGTGCTGGCCACCAAGTTGGCACGCGCCTCGGATCGGCACGCTGCTGCCCGGATGGTCGCCGAGACAACGGTCGAATGCGTGGCCGAGTGGTGCGTCGTCGTGCCTCGACCACTCCGGGGAGAGCCGCAGAGTGCGGTCTACGGGTCGCGAGACCTCCCTGTCGTGTCGTGTCATGTCCCGCTCGACATCGAGAGCTGCGATCTTGGCCGAAGCGTAGCGGCCGGGCGCCTGCCCGATCCGCTCGTGGCGGCGGCACCTGAGCGGATGGCGGCGTCGATCGCCATCACACCGGAGGAGTGGGATGTGGTGACCGTCCCGGGCGGTGCCGGGCCCCTCGGGTGCATCTGGTTCCAGTCTCGCCCGGACCGCCCTCTGGTCGGTCGCCACGCAGTCGGGGTGGCAAGGGACCGAGAGCCACACGGAGAGACAGGCGACACGTCGCCCGATGAGGAAGGCGTGCCGGCCGAAGTCGTATTCGGCACCGTCGAACTACGCGGTGACCTCGCGGGCGGGGATATCCCGCTCTCGGCACGGCCGGCCGTTCCGACGGGACAGGTGCCCCTCGAGACGTGCTGGGTACAGGAGATAGCCCGGCGTCTCGGCGTCACGCTCGATCGCCTCGGAGGGTGGACCGCACCATGCCCTCCGATCGGCGGGGAGGCCCCCACTTCGCATCCCGTTCCCGAGCTCGTCGGGGGCACCGGCGACAAGAACATAGGGATCTCGGATGGCCTCAGGCTCGTCCTGCGCCATGCAGGCGAGCACGACCCGCGGCGGCCGGTGTGGGGTGAAGCCTTCACTGTGCCATCAGGAACGGCTGTGCCATCAGGAACGGCTGTGCCATCCGGAACCGCTGTGCCATCCGGAACCGCTGTGCCATCAGGAACGGCTGTGCCATCCGGAGGGGATGCGGAGCCGACGGCCGGCGCATCGGGGAAAGTGGCATTCTTCGTCGGTGAGGCCCTGAACACGGCCCCGCCGCCGCATCCCGCCATCGGCGTTGCAAGAGCACTGAAGGCGGACCTGCTGGCAGGGGAAAGTCCGGCTGCCGCCCTCGGGCGCCTGGCCGATGAGGCACGGGGGTGCCCCCCGGAGACGACCGACTCGCTTGCCTGCCGATTTCTGGTGGGCGTGTGGGACGTGCGGCGTGGAGAGGTCACCATGTCCTCTGCCGCTCACCTGCCGCCGTTGCTCGCCTCCGGCGGCAGGGCGCAGTACGTCCATCTGGCGAGATCGATGCCAGCCTTTATGGAGTGCCGGTTTGTAGACACTGTGCTCTACCTGCGTCCCGATACGCGGATGGTGGTCTTCACCGAGGGGCTGCTCTCCGACGGCGCGGGACAGCAGGACCGGGCCATGTCTCACTTCCGCCGACTGGTGGCCCGGACCCAGGCACAGTCTGCCCTCTTCAGCGACGGGCTGATGGCCGCAGCGGAGGCGGAGGGGGGGTCCGCCAGGCGCCGCATGGTGATGCTCTCGTTGGAGCGGGCCGCTTCCGAGGTCCCTGCGGAACGGTCCGGCGCCGCGTTCTTTCCTGCCGCACTCAACAGTCCCTCATTGGCCCGCCGTTGGGCCTCCGCCCTGCTGTCCGAGTGGGGATCGACGGACGTGGCGGACGATGTCCTTCTACTGCTCAGCGAGATTGCAGCGAATGCAGTGAGGCACGCCGAGAGCCGCATAGAGGTGATAATCAAGGAGGCGCCAGGAACGCTCTACTGCGCGGTCAGCGACAGCTCGCACCGCCTGCCCCGCGTGGTCTCACCTGGGGAGGAGAGCGAAGGGGGCCGGGGGCTGTGGCTGGTGAAGCATCTGGCCCGCGAGTGGGGGGTGGAGCGGCTACCCACCGGCAAGCGGGTGTGGTTCAAGATCGCAGCCTGATCTGGCCAGTCGGGACAGTTGAGCCACGCCGTGGCGGCCCGTCGAGTCCGGATGGGCTCGGTCAGCTGACGGCAACAGCCCCAGGTGCGACAGTCCGCGGTGCTCCGGCCTCCGGTGCTCCGGTCACTGCTCCTATCGCCCAAGTGACGACCGGCCCCAACAGCGCTTTGAGCACCAACAACATCGCTTCGCCAACCAGCATCAACACGATCTCTTCCATCGATCGGCAACTCCCTCTTGCGCAGTGAAGCGCCCGATTGGACGACCACCGAATATACGGTGCCCCCCCAGAGTGATAGACGGGTTGCGTAGAGGTGAACCGGCGGTGGACATTCGGCTAAACCGCGGCCGAAGGCGCCCAGGCCGTTGAAGGCGCCCAGGCCATTGCATTGAACAGCCGAGATGGTAGACCGAGCAGCTTCAGCGACCGAGCAGCTTCAGAGACCGAGCAGCTTCAGAGACCGAGCAGCTTCAGAGACCGAGCCGCGCCAGAGCCGACGACCGCCTCTGCCAGTCCTTGTCCACGCGGACGAAGAGCTCCAGGTAAGCACCTGGGTCCATCTGTTGCCTGACAGCGGTGCCGACCGCTTTCAGCACCTGCCCTCGCGAACCTATGACGATGCCCTTCTGGCTGTCCCGCTCGACCAGTATCTCGACTCGAACCCTCGGCCACTCCCACTCGGTGACCTGGCACGCGATCGCGTGCGGCAGCTCGTCGTCGACCACCGCCAGCAGCTGCTCACGCACCAGCTCGGCAACCCACTCGCCCTCCCCCACGTCGCTCACCATGTGCTCGGGGTAGTAGGGCGGACCGTCGGGCATCCTGGCCAGGACCGATTGGACCAGGGTGTCCACGCCCTCGCCGGTCCTAGCGGACACCGCCATCAGCGGACCCGTAAGTCCGAGCGCCCTCAGACGGCTTCTCTGCGCTTCCAGCTGCCCTGGGTCGACCGTGTCCGCCTTGTTCAGCACAACCGCAGCATCGGCAGGGACGGACGAGGCGACCACCGCGTCTCCCCTGCCTACGTCGGCTGCCGCGTCGACAACCATTATCGCCACGTCGACGTCCGACAGCGACGACCGCGCCGCGAGGTTCAGGTGCTTGCCGAGCAGGCTGCGGGGCTTGTGGAGGCCGGGCGTGTCGACGAACACGACCTGACCGTCGGGATGGTGCAGTATCCCCCGCACCGCCGAGCGGGTGGTGTTCGGCTTGTCCGACACGATGGACACCTTGCGGCCGAGTATCCGGTTGAGGAGGGTGGACTTCCCGGCATTCGGCCTGCCTACGATGGTGGCAAAGCCGGACCTCATCCCCGTTTTGACCCTGTCGCCCCGTTCCGCACTACGGTACCTAGCTCCGCGAGCGCCGAGCGGTGCTGTAAGGGGGCACGCCCTCGCCGCTCCCCTGCCGCTCTCCGGGGACGGGACCCGGTACCGGTTCAGTCGACAGGTGCGCGGGGGAGTCCGCCGGACCCGTCTCGCTCCGGGCCACATGGTGTTCGGTGTCCCCCGAGGAGGAGATCGCTTGTCCCTGCCCGGCTGCACCTGTCGGACCGGCCGAGCCGGAGCCGACGGCCTCCTCCGAAGGAAGCGGAACGATGCGGACGCGGCCGATCCGGCGTCCTTGGACCTTTTCCGCTATCAGTCGATGGCTCCGAGTGAGGGCAGCCTCACCCTCAGTCGGCACGTGGCCGAGCACGTTGTACACCAAGCCGCCCACCGTGTCCCAGTCGCCGGTCGGCAGGTCGGCCGCCAGCAGCTCGTTCACTTCGTCCAGCGGCATCCTGGCATTCACCCGATAGCCGCCTCCGGCAAGCGGCTCGGCGAGAGGCTCTTCGACGTCGAACTCGTCGACTATCTCCCCCACCAGCTCTTCTATCAGGTCCTCCAACGTGACCAACCCGGCCGTGCCGCCGTACTCGTCTACCACGATCGCCATGTGGTACTTCTGCTGCTGCATCTCACGCATGAGCTCCGACACCCGTTTCGTCTCAGGCACGAAGTGGGCCGACCGGACGAGCCTGCTCACCGCGATGTCGCTCTCGTTGGCCAGATCGGCCCTCATCAGGTCCTTGGTGTAGACGATGCCCACCACGTCGTCCACGTTCTGCCCGTAGACCGGGATGCGGCTGTAGCCTGCGGCCATTGCGACCTCCAGCACGTCGGCCACACGTGCTCTCGACTCGGTCGTCACCATGTCGGTCCGCGGCACCATCACCTCTCGAACGACCGTGTCTCCGAAGTCGATTATCGACTGGATGAGCGCCCGCTCCTCGGTCTCTATCACGTCGTGCTGCACCGCGACGTCGGCCATTGCCAGCAGCTCCCGCTCGGAGACGTAGGGACCGCTGAAGCCCTTGCCGGGAAGGAGCAGGTTGGACAGCGCGATCAGCCCCGACGAGATCCAACGGATGGGGGGGAAGGCGACGATGGTGGACACGGCTGGCGCGGCGAGGAGCGCCGCCCGGTCGGGATGGCGGACCGCCCAGTTCTTGGGCGCCGCCTCGCCGACTACGAATATGACCACCACTTCGAAGCCGGTGGCCACCGCAACACCCAGGGCGCCGAACAGGTGCTCGGCGACTACGCCCACCAACGTGGCGGCGACCAGTTGGCAGAGGAGCACCAGCAACAGCACCGGGTTCAGGAACCGTTCCGGACGTTCGACCATCCGCACGAGATGCGACGCCCCGCGACGCCCCTCTTCCTGAAGGCTCATCGCTTTCGCCCGGCTCATCCGGACGAGACCGGTCTCCGCCAGGGCCAGCATGGCTGACAGTGCCACCAGAACCACGATCACAGCCAGGATCGCCCAGTCGGTCGGCCTGAAACTGTGAGAGGTGGCCGTCGCTAATGGCATGGCTCAGGCAGCCCCTCCATCTCGACGCTCCTCGACCTCTCCGACCGGACCGGCTTCCCCGGCCCACCATCGTTCCAGCAGCTCCTGCTCCAGGCGCTCCATCTCCTGCGCCTCCTTCTCCTCCTCGTGGTCGTGGCCCCGGAGATGCAGGATGCCGTGCACGACAAGAAGGGCCACTTCACGATCCAGCGTGACGCCGTGCTCGGCCGCGTTCGCCGCGGCGACCTCGGGACATATCACCACGTCTCCCAGCAGGAACGGCATGTCGGCCGGTTCGGGAGGGACCCAGCCCGGTCCGGTGCCACCACCGTCGGGCGAACGCCCCGAGCCGACACCCTGGTCGTCGTCGATGCCGAAAGCGAGCACGTCCGTCGGCTCGTCCACCTCCCGGAACCTACCGTTCAGTGCTGCAATGGTGCCCCGGTCGACGAACAGGATCGAGAGCTCGCAGTCCTCCGGCACCGCTTCGGCTTCGAGCACGTAGCGGGCCAAGCCGCCCCAGCGGTCCACTTCCATCGGCAGCGCCGACTGCTCGTCGCCCACGAAGACCTCCGCCGTCACAGTCCCACCCCGCTGCCGGCGACCGTCTCGGTGAGGCCGGAGACCTGGCGCACGCCAACGTCCGTCCCCTGTTCGGCCCGCTCGTACGCCGACACGATGTCGGCCACGATCCTGTGCCGCACCACGTCGCGCCGGCCCAGTCGGACGAACGACACGCCTTCGATCCCGGAAAGCACGTTCTCGAGACCAAGTAGTCCAGACCGCCCGGCGGCGATGTCCACCTGGGTGACGTCACCGGTCACGACCGCTTTCGAGCCGAAGCCGATCCTGGTGAGGAACATCTTCATCTGCTCCGGCGTCGTGTTCTGAGCCTCGTCGAGGATGATGAAGCTGGAGTTGAGCGTCCGACCTCGCATGAAGGCCAGGGGCGCCACCTCTATAGTGCCCCGCTCCAGGAGCCGTTGCGCCCCCTCCGGTTCGAGCATGTCGTAAAGGGCGTCGTAGAGCGGCCGGAGATAAGGGTCCACTTTGGCCATCAAATCACCTGGTAGGAAGCCCAGCCTCTCCCCCGCCTCCACGGCGGGCCGTGTGAGAATTATCCGGTGGACCGACTTGTCGAACAGTGCCTGCACCGCCAGCGCCACCGCCAGGTAGGACTTCCCCGTACCGGCCGGGCCGATGCCGAAAGTGATCGTATTGGACACGATCGCGTCCACGTAGCGCTTCTGACCGGACGTCTTCGGACGAACCGCCCGGCCCTTGCCGGACTTGAGCACCTGCGTCGCCAGGACCTCCGACGGTCGCTCGTCGGCTTTGACCATGTCGATCGTCCGACCCACGTTGGCCGAGTCCAGTAGCTGGCCTCTCTGGATCATGACCAGGAGCTCCTCGAACAGGCGCGCCACCCTGTCCGATCCTTCGCCCGTGACGGTGATCTCGTTGCCCCTCACCAGTATGTCCACGGCCCCGAACGCCTCTTCGACCAGACGCAGGAACTCGTCCTGCTGCCCTACCAGCGCAACCATGAGATGGTTGCCCGGAACAAGGATCTTTACCTGTGGCAGGGACACATCGGACCTGCCGCCAAGCGTACCAGGCCGACGGGTAGCCGGAGCGTCTGCGTCTCGAGCCATCAACCCGGGGGCCACCCGAGCCTTCGGCCGCCGACGACGTGCAGGTGGAGATGGGCGACGGAATTGAGCGCGTCCGGGCCCACGTTCAGCACCAGCCGATATCCGCTTTCGGCCACTCCCTGCGCTTTCGCGGCGGCCTGGGCGGTCGTGAACATCTCGGCCAGCAGTTCGCCGTGGTGCTCCCTCAGCTGGTCCGCATCGGCTATATGCTCTCTGGGCACCACCAGCACGTGCACCGGAGCGACCGGCTCGATGTCGGAGAACGCGTAGGTCCGCTCGTTGGACACGACACCCTCCGACGGCAGGTCGCCCGATACGACCCTGCAGAATAGACACTCGCTTGGTTCGGTTGCGCTTGGTTCGGTTGCCGTCACTGCGGTCCTTTCCGCCGACGATGGCTCCGAAGGTATCTCGGAAGGGTCGGCAAGGGCGTGGTGAACACCGTGAACAATTCGTATCCAGAGGGCGAGCCCGACGATCCGCGCGCCAACCGGTCCACAGAAGAATGGGCGCTCGACGAGTGGACCGACCTGTCGCTGGACGAGCGACGGCGATCCGGAGCGAGGTCCCGCTCGTTGACTTCTTCCCTCCTGCGCCAAGCCAGCGAAGACGCAGACTGGATCGGCGTGCTGGAGCAGATGGTCGCCCGCCGCTCCGTGGCGACTGTGATGCTGTCCGACGGCACGTTCCACACCGGTGCCCTATCGGCCATAGGTTCCGACTTCCTGCTCGTAGACAGCCGCCCCATGCTCTTGATCTCGCTTCGGGCAGTCGCCGCCGTGCGGCCAACCCCCGGGCAGCCCGGTTCGATCCCCGCCACCCAGGCCGTCTCGGACCGGTCCGCAGGTCTCTCCATGGCGAACATGCTGAGCGAACTGGCAGCCGAGGCACCCCTCGTGCGCATGGCCTTCGAGGGCCAGGACGCGTCCGTAGTCGGCCGCCTAGTCGGAGTAGGCAGCGATGTCGCTACGGTCAAACCGGAGAGCGGCGGCACTCCACCGACTTACGTATGGCTGACTTCTGTCAGAGTCGTGTCCGTCTTGCTCTCCGGATAGAGATGCCGCAGCGACCCCGGAGAAATTCGAGAGGCGGCTATGAAATTCTCCACATCGGTGGTCTTCAGCCGTATTACACGCCCGAACTGGTAAGCAGCCAGTTGCCCCTCGTCAATGAAGCGGTAAAGGGTACGCAAGGTGACACCAAGGTACTCTGCGGCTTCTCGAGTGCTGAGCCACTGGATGGGTGTCGAATCCTGGTGACGTTCCATTGAGTCTGAGCTTACCGGACCCCTGACCACAAACGAGGGATTCCCGGAAGCTTCTAACAATATTCCCCCAAGCACACCCATAGTGGCGATTACACCCGCTGGAGTACATATTCCAGCGGGTGGTCGGACCCTTACAAGTCCGGCCAGAGTCGTCTCCGCCGTTTCCTGTGCCTCTACCGCGCTTCAGATCAGCCTGGACGACCGCGGTTCGCGAGCGGCGCCACGGCATCAGTGCCGAGCCTGGGCGATACGCCCCAACTGGCCGCGAAGTGCTGCCCGGGCTCCAGCACCTGCAAGTGCTGCCCGTTGCGGAACGCGTCCGGCGGGCAGGTCATCGGCTCGACGGCGACGCTGGCTCTTCGCCATCGACCGGACAGCGTGTCGGATGTGAAGACCATCACGCATCTGTGGTGTGAGTCCATCCACACTTCGACCGAGCGGTCGGCCGCCCGCAGCGAAACGGTCGAACGACCGTCGGCTCCCCTGACCAGCCCGCTGAAGGCGACGTCCAGCACGTCGGTACCGATCGGTCGCGCTGTGGAGAAGTCGTAGGGGCTTCCCCCGACCCTGCTCCGGCCCATCGGGAGGTGCCGGTGGTCGGACGGCAACCAGTCCTCGGCCGGTACGTGAAGAACGACCGAGTCGATGCTGGCGTCGCCGAAGGAGAAGTAGGTGTGGGCGCCGCTGCCCCAAGGCGCTCTGTGAGGACCGGAGTTGGTCACGCCCTGCGTCACCGTCAGCCCTCCGCCGTCGAGCACGTAGCTGGTCTGTAGGTGCAGCATGAAGGGGTAACCGGTCCTCGGGTGCAGGGTGCAGCCGAGGACCAGCTCCGAGGCGGCCGATCTCACGACGTGCCACGGCTCCCAGCAGACAAGTCCGTGCATCGCGCAGCGGTTGGCTGCCTCGTTCAGCGGCAGCTGATGGTCGCCGTCGAAGTAGTACCGTCCGTCCCGGAGCCTGTTGGGCCACGGTGCCAGCTGGGCGCCGCGGTAGTCGGGACACTGCTCTTCCTCGCCGAAGCCGGCCAGTACCTCCCAGCCCCCGACCGAGTAATGGCGAAGTGTGCCGCCCACCTCGGTTACCACGAGCTCCTGGTCTCCCCGCTGCAGACGGTGCTGCGCCCCACTGGGAGCGGACGAGGCGGCGGCGGGCTCCCCCGACCTGGGGCCTGTCCGGCCGTCGGCTGGGCCCCCGCTGCGGGTGCTGGATACAGCGGCCACGGTCGCACTTTAGTGCGGTTCCCCTCCCACGCAGCGCTTTGCCGGGTTGGTGACCAACTCGGATTTTCCAAGGGCCGAGAGGTCAAGCCGATCCTTCGGCGCTCCGATGGCAAGGAGAGCCCACCGACAAGGAACGACGATGTTGCGCATTGGAACTGCTGCCCGAAGCCCTCTACGCCCTCTTTTCCACTTGGCAACGACCGGACGACGGCAATCGCTTCTCGCCGTCGCACTTGGGGGACTGCTCTCGATCTCGGCGGGCGCTCTGCCTGCGACCGTGCCGGTGAGCACGACGGCCGGCCCGGTGGTCACATATCCGAGCTACCCGGCCAATGCCCCGGCAACAGGTCCCTTCCGCGTGGTGGGCAATCGTATCGAGAACGGCGCAGGTCAGCCGTTCTTCGTCCACGGGGTCGACCGTCCCTCCCTCGAATGGTCCTGCTCGGGACAGGCCGTCAGTGGAGCGCCGGGAATACCAGCATCGGACTTCTCCACCATGCACTCCTCGTGGCATGCGAACGCGGTACGGATCTCTCTCAACCAGGACTTCTGGCTGTCCTCTGCGGGCATGACCGTGGCGCCGTCGTCCAACTGCCCCAACTACATCTCGACAGTAAAGAACGTCGTGGCCAACGTGGAGGCGAACCACATGGTCGCCATATTGGACCTGCACTGGTCGGACCGGGGCAACCTCATGGGCACCCCGGGCCAGCAGCAGATGCCGGACCAGAACTCGATCACCTTCTGGCGCTCCGTGGCATCCACGTTCTCGTCGAACGCGGGCGTGATGTTCGAGCTGTACAACGAGCCCCACGACGTCTCTTGGAGCGTCTGGAGGAATGGGGGCAGCGTCACGGTCTCCAGCGGCTCGACCTATCAGGCCGCCGGCATGCAGCAGTTGCTGGATGCGGTCCGGGGAGCAGGAGCTTCCAACGTGGTGTTGGCCGGGGGGCTGAACTGGGCGTACGACCTGTCAGGAGTGCTGAACGGCTACGCCCTCTCCGGGACGAACGTGGCTTACGCTACCCATCCCTACGCGTTCAAGTCGGGCACCAATCCCTCCGCATGGCAGGCGGCCTTCGGGCAGGTGGCGGAGTCCCATCCTGTCGTGGCCACCGAGTTCGGGGACACGTCCTCCACCGTCACCCCCTACGACTCCCAGATCCTGTCCTTCTTCGACTCTCATGGGATCGGCTACACGGGTTGGGCCTGGTGGAACGGCGGCAACAATTTCCCGAGCCTGATAAGCAACGCAAACGGCCAGTGTTACCTGGGCGGTTGCAACACCAAGGCCGACATGACCGCGCTTGCTGCCGGCTCTGAACGGGTGACCGTGCCTACCCTCACGCTCGCATCCAACCCTCCAAGCCCCCCGGCTCCCCCGCAGACGCCGATAGCACCCACGGTCACGACTCCTCCGGTCTCCATCTCCGGCTCGGTCGGTACGACTCCGAACTGGTCCGTGGCCTGGGGCGGTCCTTCCATCTCCACCACCCCGATCTCGACGGGAGCCGTGATAGGGCTCCACTCGCCCGGCTACGGCGCGATCAGCTCCGGTTCGGAGCCTTTGAACGGCCTCGCTCCTGGCGCTACGGTCAACTTCGTCCTCGGCAACTTCACGGGCGATCCGGTGCAAGTGGTGCCCTTTGGATGGGCGCGCAGCTGGACCGTCCACTTCGCGGCTGCCCAGACGGTGTCGCCGGGTTGGAGCACCATGACCTGGACTGTGCCGGCCATGTCGAGCGGTCTGGGCCAAATCGGACTTCAAGTCAACAACGGCGCAGGTTACGTCGCCCAACTGGAGCTCAGTCACGTCACGTTCTCGGCTCCGGCAGCACCAGCCGTAACTTGGACGATGCCCAGCTCCGGCAAGAGCATCACGTGGAACTTCGTCAGTCCCACTTGGAACGGTTACCAGGGCTGGAGCCAGTCCTGGGACACGCCGGACAACTCATCGCCCACCTACCTCACCAACTGGGGATGGCTCTGGCCGTGGGTACTGCCGAGCGGCACGCACCGCGTCATCCTTACTTTCTTCACAAACGGACACGCGGCTTCGGTGTCCTCGCCTACGTTCGGTATTTGACGGGGCCCAATCGAGGAGCCCTCACCCCGCAGATGGAATGATGTGTCGGTGCGAACCACTGTCAACAGACCCCCTGCTCGCGTTTGGGGAACCGAGCTCCGCATCCCCCTCCTGCCCTGTCGGAAGCATACGTGGAACTGATCACGTTGGTTCCGAGCATGGCGAAGTCGGCCGGCACGGAGCGGGCGCAGCTGCAGATCTGCAGGGAGCTGGCGAGGCGAGGACACACCGTCCACGTCGCCTTCTGCCGTCCCGGCCAGATGGAACAGAACTGGCTGGAGTTCTCGTCGGAGATGCTATACCTGCGCCGCTTCGACGCTTGGAGACAGCTTGTCTCGACCGCTCACGGGAAACGACGGTCGGGACGCAGGATCGCCTATATGCACCACAACGGCCGTTGGGAGAACTTTGCGTTCGCATTCCTGCTCGGAAGAGTCTTTCGCCAACCGGTGTGTTGGCACATGCACCTTCCTCTGCCCTTCGGTGGCCGGTTGCCCATGCCTCCGACCGCCGTCCGATTGTTGCGCAGGCTGCTCTCCATCGACGGAGCGATATTCGTTTCGCGAGCGAATATGAGCAGTTGGGAGAGGGTCGGCTTCCCTACGGACGGTGACAACGTCGTCCTCAACGGAGTCGACGTGGAGTATTTCGTTCCCGCAGAGGGCGACCAGAGGAAGCTGTGCAGAGATCGTCTGGGCGTTCAGGAAGGGACGTTCATGGTGGCCATGGTGGGGAGGCTGAACGACGAGAAGGGAGCCCCCGTCCTGATCGACGCATGGGAATGTCTGAACCGTGGTCGGCCGGAGCTCGACACGACGCTCCTGCTGGTGGGAAGAGTCGAGTCCGTCCAGACCCGAGCCGCCATCGACAGGGCGTCAATCGACGGGGAGACACGAGTCACTCATCGGGACTGGGTGAGCGATCCCAGAACTGCTTACTGGGCGGCGGACCTGGTGGTCGTTCCGAGCGTGTGGGACGAGCCTTTCGGCCTGGTACTGGTGGAGGCGATGGCATGCGGCTGCCCCGTCGTCACGACTCGTACCGGGGGTTGCGTCGAGGCCCTCGGCCAGTGGGCCAAGCGCTACCCGTTCTGCGTCGTGTCGCCGGGCTCCTCCGCCGAGCTCGCCGCTGCGATCGCCAGAGTCTCGGAGGTGGGTGCCTCCGAGATCGAGCGGATGTCCGCCGCCGCAAGGCAGCATGCCGTGGATGAGCGAGACATCCGGACCACCGTCGCAAGCATCGAAGGACATCTCCTCGCCCTCGCGTCGCGCACCGGAGCAGCCCGCTTTCCGCATTGAGCAGGTGCTTCTCGACGGGGAGCTCCGCCTCGATGTCGGTCTCGGCACCTGCCCACGCCGCTGCTGGCGCCCAGTACCGACGTGCATGCCGGCACGTGATCTTTGCCGATCGTCAGAGGCCGAACGTCAGAGGCCGAACATCAGAGCCTGTGCTGCGCACGCCGCCCTCTGAAAGCACGCCCCACTGCGACCAGCCCCTGTCCGATGGTGAGAGCTGCCATCGTGACCAGGGTCGCCATGGCCATGCCACCGGCCGTATGCTCGGCCAGGAGTACCGCCGTCTGGACGGCGGCCGCCACGATCAGCAGCAGCGTGACCGAGCGGGATCTCCCCGTAGCGCAGTCGTGGGACACCAGCACCCTCACCAGCCCGAACAGGCTCATCGCCACGACGTACGGCCCGACCAACGGCGCAGCCGAGCCGTACCTTGCGCCCATCAGTTCTGTGATCAGAAGCCCTGGGGCGGCGTATGCGACGGCGGTGGCGACCAGTCCTGCGATCGCCGTCACGGACACAGCCGCCGAGAGAGCATGCCGTTGTCCCCGGGATGCCGCCGGAAGGAGCACGAGCGGCACGGTCGCAGTGGCGAACGCGGCGATCCCCCCTACCGTGGACACCGCCGCGAACTCACCCGCACCCGAAGCGCTCAACAGCCGGTTGGCCGCCAGGAGGCTCAAGTACTGCAACAGGCCGACCAGCATGAACGCCAGAGCCGCCCACATGCCACCGGCTGACGTTGCGACCGATGTCACTTCGGGGTGCCTCTGCCGTCCCGAGCGACTTCTCGAGAAGGAACCCTCGGGGAGGAACGCCCCACCGACACCAGCCCGAGCCTTGGCGGCCCACTCCCAGGGCCGGACCCCGAGAGGCCGCCGAGATCGCTTCGGCGACCGGCTGCGCAGCGTCGCCACCTCCAAAGCAGCGACACCGCCGAGGATCACCGATACTGCTCCTCCAAGAGCCCCCAGCTCGACCAAGGCGACGCTCCCGAGGGTCAATCGCACGACCGGCTCCGCCACCAGGCTGCCGACCAGCAGGCCGTGTCGTTGCTGGCCATACAGCCTGCCTCTCTCCAACGCCAGCACCGGCGCCAGGGGGGATGCCGCTGCAAGTGCCACTACGAGCCCCACCGGCAGGCCCAGGACCGGTGCCAGGAAACCCGACACTGCGATCATGGCCATGCCGAACACCGCGCCCAGCATGCCGAAGCGCACCCGGGAGCGGCGCACCGAAGTGGGATCGAGCGCCGCGGTGGCGCTGAGGCTGGTCGAGGGCAGGTTCCACAACAGGTACAGCGCCGAGAAGGCAGCCATCTGGGCGAAGGACCGGGGTGCCAGGACCCGGGCCGTAACAAGTGTGAACACGAGGTTCCCCACCCCGGCCACGCCCTGCCCCGCAGCCACCCCCACCTGCTCCAAAGCGGCACCGGCAACTGCACGTGCAGTGAACCTGGCCTCGGAGGGCTCCGCTTCGGCTCCCCGGTCGCCACGAACGGCAGTCAGAAGCCTCATGGC
>JAJYPS010000080.1 GCA_021795215.1 Actinomycetes bacterium | reverse complement strand
CAGGGACTTGGCCACCGACGCCACCGCAGCGACGTGACCGTGGGGAAGGGAACGGCACACTTCGAAGCCGGAGCCCGCCACCACCAGCGTCTCTCCGGCCAGGCCCAACCGGATCGCCTCGATGAGCTCCTCCGGCAGGTGGGAGAGATTGGCCAGGGTCTCGTTCTTGACCTTCGTGCCCTCACGCACCGAACGACGCAACAGGTGGGACCGGTAGATCCGCTCGGTGCCGTCCTTTGCCTCATAGCGACGCATTGTTGTCGACACATGCATGGCACCACCACGGCTGGGCACAAGGACATCGTACCACCCAGCACGAGATCAGTCACTACGTTAGTGTCTACAGATTCCGACCTTGAGAACTACCAACGACCTGATCATGGGTGGTTTCTACGAGAGACAGGGGCGTAACTTCGGACTAGCGAGGAGCCGAAAGGTTCGACTTGTGTAAGGCTGGGTGCGCGATGCTGCCGGGAGCGCTGTGCTCTGCCGGGACTCCGGCTATACGCAATACGCACTTGGCGTGCCTCCGGCGTGCCCGACTTTCGGGCGGCCGGCATCATCTACACCCGCCTCCCGGCATACGTGCGGCCGGCGAGCTCCCCGAGGTACCACTCCAAGCATGCCGCCCTGGTCCTGTAGCCGCGCTCGAAAGTTTCGAGGAAGACAGCTTGGTGGACCATGCCCCAGCGGCGACAGGATCGGGCGAAGCTGCACACCGGCCTGCCGGGGACGGCAGAGCGGGCGCCACGGTGCCGACGGGCGCCAGTCGAGGGGGAGCAGTACAATTGCGCTATGGTGCAGGCCACGTCGAAGCGGATCGGCACGGCGGGAACGCAGCAGGACCCGGAGTCCCGAGACGTAGGCCTACCGGCGAAGAGAAGCGCCGTCGACCGAGCGGTGAGGCAGCTGCTGCGCATAGGCGGACGCCGCACCAGCGAAGAAGACGCGCAGCGAGTCTTCAGCGTGTCGATCACGTTGTCCGCTCTGCGCTGCACGCTGAGCTACGTCGTACTTCCCATTCTCGCTCCGTTGCTGGGAGTCGCGACGAGCATCGGACCCTACGTGGGTATACCTGTGGCCATCCTCGCGCTGATCTTCGACGCGAAGGGCATCCGCCGATTCTGGCTCGCAAACTATCGCCTGCGCTGGCAGATGACGTTCGTCTACCTGGCGGTGATGGGTCTGGTGACGATGCTGCTGGTGGACAACATCTCTCAGCTGCTTCACTGAGAGCTTGTAGAGGGGAACTGCAACCGGCCTGCTCGGGCTGCTTAGAGGCCCCGGCCGGAGCGCTCCTAGAACCGGGGTAGGCACGGAGTCCCCGAGTCGTGCCGCCAGTGCCGTCGGAAGCGTGCCGGTCGTGCCGTGCCGGATCCAACTCGTGAGTGCTCACCACGACGTTCGGCCACCACCACAGTGGCTGCCCTTACGCGGACCTCGAAGGAACCGACCTGGAAGGGATCGTCCTGGTCGGACAGGGCTGGAGAACCCTTGGCCGGCGGGGCTCCGGGCGTCAACGGGGCTCGCGCTGGCTGAGCCGCGAGCGGAACCTCTCCTCGACGACGACTGCGCGGCGATGGCTTCCCCGGCAGACGACGGCCTGCTCGTCCTTCGCCAGGACCGAGAACGTGAGGAAGCGGCCGTCCACTTCCATCAGGCACGCATCCACCGTGACCACTCCGCCAGGCGGAGTCGGTGCCTCGTGGCTCAAGTCGACGCTAACCCCGAGCGTGATCTCGCCCGGGCTCAGATGCCCGTTCAAGGCTCGCAGACAGGCCCACTCCGCGATGGCCACCAAGTATCCGGTCGCGAGCACCTCCGGCGAGGCGGCGAACTCGGGCGACTCCGGGAGCAAGTAGGGCACCGTGCGCTCGACCGGAACTTCGTAGGTCAGAGTCGATGCAAGCCCCGGCTGCAACGTTTCCAGCATGGTGCTCCTTCTAATGGCCAAGGAGCCCCAAGGCGCATGTCGAGGCTCACGGGGCCCTCCCCGACCCAGTTCCCGCTCCACGGGTGCCGGCCCGGCCAGCGAGACGCGAACGCGCGCTCGATGTCATGCGCGAGGAAGGGTCTTTTACGGAAGGTTCATCCCAGCGACATGTCGCCGTCATCCTACTATGGCCAAGTATGGAGGCTCGGGGCCGATGCCCCTCCTGGAAAGACCTCGGATGCTTCGGTGTTGCCCGGCATGCAAAGTGATCCGGCAAGTTGCCACGGGACGCGCACGGTGCTTTGCTACAATTCGCCAAGGAAGCAGGGGATCCGTCGCTTGCTCAGAATCAGACGAGGGCTGCCGAGAGTGGCCTGCAAAGGAGTGCCCGTGCAACTGTTCCGCACCAGGCGAGGCGGCCCCTCGATTGTCGCCGCCACCACAGCCCTGACTCTGGCCGCCTGTGGGGGAAGCACGGCAACGACCTCCCCGAGCGGCGGCTCCGCGGGCACGAAGATCCCCGGAGGCACGGCATACCTGGCCGAAGCGCCGAGTGCCCAACCGAACTGGATCTTCCCCATGATGGGCCTGGCGAACTTCAGCACGTACAACATCGGGCAGTTCCAGGGACTGATGTACCGGCCGCTCTACTGGTACGGCAAGGGCGGAAAGCCAGTTATCAATTACAAGTTCAGCATTGGGCAGAAACCGGTGTTCTCCCAGAACGACACGGTGGCAACGGTGCACCTGAACCACTACATTTGGTCGGACGGTCAGCCGGTCACCTCACGGGACGTGGTCTTCTGGATGAACCTCCTGAAGGCGAACAAGGCCAACTGGGCCGCCTACGTGGCAGGCGCCTTCCCGGACAACGTGGTGTCGGTGTCCGCACCCAATTCCAGCACAGTCGTCTTCCACCTGAACAAGTCGTACAACCCCACGTGGTTCACCTACAACGAGCTGAGCCAGGTGACGCCCCTTCCGATCGCTTGGGACCGGACGTCGCTGTCCCAGCCGGTCCCGAGCCCGACCGCTGCCAACCTGCCCGACACCACTCCGTCGGGGGCCGTTGCGGTCTACAACTTCCTGACCGCCCAGTCGAAACAGCTGTCGACTTACGTGACGAGCCCCCTCTGGTCGGTCGTGGACGGCCCGTGGAAGCTGAGCTCCTTCAGCGCCGACGGGCACATCACGTTCGTCCCCAACGGCAGCTACACCGGGCCCTCCAAGCCGACGCTGTCCAAGTTCGTCGAGCTTCCCTTCACCAGCTCGAGCGCCGAGTTCGCGCTGCTGCGATCGGGCCCTGACAAGGCCTCGGTGGCCACCTTGCCGAACCACGACGTCGCCCAGGCACCGGTGCTGAAGAGCCTCGGGTACAAGATCGACAGCAAGGCGACCATGTTCGCCATCAACTTCTTCGCGGTCAACTTCCACAACCCGACGTTCGGGCCGGTGTACAAGCAGCTCTACTTCCGCCAGGCCTTCCAGCACCTGATCGACCAGCCAGGATGGGCGCACGCGTTCTACCACGGAGGGGCGGTGCCCACCTACGGTCCCGTGCCGGTGGCCCCGGCCAACTCCTTCGCCGACTCGTTCGAGAAGGCGAACCCTTACCCGTTCAGTGTCTCGAGTGCCAAGAAGCTGCTCTCGTCCCACGGTTGGAAAGTGGTGCCCGGTGGTACGACGACCTGCCAGCGACCCGGAACGGCGGCCAACGAATGCGGCGCCGGCATCCCCAAGGGCAAGGCTCTCAGCTTCAACCTGGACTACGCCACGGGCACGACGGCGATAACCAACTCGATGGAGAACCTGAAGACGACCGCCGCCCAGGTAGGGATCCAGCTGCAGCTGACGGAGCATCCTTTCAACTCTGTGATCGCCCGCGCCGTCCCCTGCGCTGCGTCGACTCCGACCTGCAGCTGGACGATGGAGAATTGGGGAGCCGGGTGGGTCTACGCCCCCGACTACTACCCCACCGGTGGGGAGCTGTACGGGACCGGCGCCGGCTCCAACAGCGGCAGCTACAGCAGCCCGACCGCCGACAGGCTCATAGCTCTCACCCACACCGCGAGCGCCTCGCAGTCCCAGGCAGCGCTGAACAAGTACCAGGACTACATCGCCAAGCAGCTGCCGGTGTTCTACACCCCCTCCTCGGTGGGTGCCCCCGAGAGCGGCGGTCCAGTGGTTACCGCGGGCAACCTCCGTGGCTTCACGCCGAATCCTTACGCCTTCATCAACCCCGAGGAGTGGTACTTCGTCAAGTAACAGGGGAGGCCGGGAAGCAGACGAGCCACCGGTGAGGCTCCATTGACCGGGTACATCTTCAGACGGCTGTTCCAAGCGGTTGTGGTCCTACTTGGCGTGACGATCATCGCTTTCAGCCTCCAGCACATGCTGCCGGGCAACCTTGCCCGGGCCGTGATCGGCAACCGCGCGACTCCGCTGCAGATCGCTCAGTTCGACAAGGAGTACGGTCTCAACAAACCACTTGACGTGCAGTACCTTCGCTTCCTGACTCAGCTGTTGCACGGCAACCTTGGTTACTCGTACCGCCTGAACCAGAGCGTCGACTCGATACTGGCGAGAGACATGCCGAAGGACTTCCTTCTGGTCGGCACCTCCCTTGTCCTCTCGGTGCTGATCGCCGTGCCGGTGGGCGTGGCCCAAGCCGTGCGTCGCAACGGGATCATGGACTACGTCGGAACCGGGACGTCGTTCACGCTCTACTCGATGCCGTCGTTCTGGCTGGGTCTGATCCTGGTGGCGGTGTTCGCCGACTACACCAACGTCTTTCCTCCCGAGGCGCCCCAGGGAACTACGATCGGGGCGATAGTCTCGGACCCGGCAGCGATGGTGCTGCCGGTCGCCACGCTGACGCTTGTGAACTTCGCCCTGTTCAGCCGCTACATGCGATCCTCGGCGATAGAGAGCCTGGCGCAGGACTACGTGAGGACCGCCCGCGCCAAAGGACTGTCGGAAAGGGCGATGCTCGCCAGGCACGTGCTGCGCAACTCGCTGATCCCCATTGCCACTCTTGTCGGACTGTCCCTACCGAACATATTCAGCGCCGGTTTGGTGACGGAGTACGTGTTCAACTTTCCCGGGACCGGACTGGCGTTCTTCTCCGCCGCGACCACCCAGGACTATCCAGTAGAGCTCGGGGTAACCGTGCTGATCGGCCTGGCCACGGTCGTGGGGAACCTGTTGGCCGATCTGGCTTACGCCGTGTTGGACCCGAGGGTTCGCTATGACTGACCCGCTCCATGACTGACCCGCTCCATGACTGACCCGCTCCATGACTGACCCGCTCCATGACTGACCCGCTCTCGGGGCAGCCCTCTCCGCTGGGCGGCCTGACGCCCTCGGGCGGTGAGCCGGCCCAGGCACCGGACGCCCACGCCAGCCAGTGGAGGCTCATGGGTCGGACGTTCGTCCAGAATCGCCTGGCGCTGCTCGGGACGACGATTGTGGTGGTGGTCGCTCTCTTCTGCTTCCTGGGGCCGCTGCTGTACCGGACCAACCAGACGGCGACCAATCTGGCGCTGGTAAACCTGCCGCCGTCGGCGGCCCATCCGCTGGGTACCGACGACGTCGGCTACGACATCCTCGGACGGCTCATGGTGGGCGGCCAGAGCTCCCTCGAGATCGGCTTCGCCGTGGCGATCGTGTCCACGGCGCTGGGCGTGCTATGGGGTGCAGTGTCGGGGTTCTTCGGCGGAGTCGTGGACGCGATCATGATGCGAGTGGTGGACGTCGTGCTGTCCATACCGTCGCTGTTCCTGTTCATCTACTTCGCTTCTGTGTTCAGGCCGAACAAGTTGCTCCTGATCGTCGTGCTCTCTCTTCTGGCGTGGCTGCAACCGGCCCGGCTGGTCCGTGGCGAGACGCTGAGCCTGCGCACCAGGGAGTACGTGCAGGCGGTCCGGGTGATGGGGGGACGCCCGAGGAGAGCAGTGCTGCGTCACATCGTGCCCAACACGGTCGGCACCATCGTGGTGAACGCCACATTCCAGGTCGCCGACGCAATCCTGATCCTGGCTACCCTCAGCTTCCTCGGCTTCGGCCTGCCTCCCCCGGCCGCGACGTGGGGCGGGATGCTGTCAAACGGCACCAACTACGTCTTCGACGGCTACTGGTGGCAGATCTACCCTGCCGGTCTGATGATCGTACTGACGGTGGTGGCCTTCAACTTCATAGGCGACGCCCTGAGGGACTCCCTCGAGGTGCGGCTCCAGCAGCGCTGACGAGCTGACTCCCCCACTCTGGGCTGGCGCCGTGCCCCCGAACCGGGACCCGGGAGCCGTTCCTGGCTCGGCCGCAGGTGGTCCCGGAACCGGGAGGTGGTTACGGGGGCTGGCCAGCGGGCAGAACCAATCTCTTACGCCATCGCCGGAGCCCATGTGCGAGCGGCAGTACCCTCCGTGAGCGGGTGAACCGTGAGCGGGTGAACCGTGAACGGGTGAGCGGTCGTGACGACACCCCCCCAGGGAGGCTGACGGGCACGCCGATCCAGCCCATCGAGAGGAGGTCCAATGCCGAAGAAGAGCCGTGAAGCGACCGAGGAGGAGCTGCCGGCGACGCTGAAGAGATCGTCTCGGAAGGCGCAGCGGACGTACGCCAAGGCGCTCGAGTCTGCTCATCAGGAGTACGACTCGGAGGAGCGTGCCCACAGGACCGCTTTCGCCGCCCTGAAGCACAGCTTCGAGAAGGTGGGCGACCACTGGGAGGCGAAGCGGCGCAAGGGGCCGTCGGACTCCCGAGCAAAGAGTGGCGGCCCTGACCCGGGCGGCGAGTCGGCCGGTGGGGTGGACGTGGAAGGTCACTCCAAGGCTGAACTGGAGGACCGGGCGAAGAAGCTCGGAGTCAAGCGGCGCTCTCGTATGACCAAGACGGCACTCGGTATGGCCATAGCGCGCAAGCAGGGGTGATCCCTCAACCGACCTATCTCGTGTAAGACTGAGCCGCAGGAACGACGGCGAACGGTCTCTACGTCGCCACCGCGGTAGTACGCCCGAGAAAGGCACATTCGGATGAATATACGCGCCGTGTTCTTTTCGGTCTGGAACACTTACGTTCCGCTTGCGGTAGCGACATTCCTGATTGTGTCCGGCGTGTTTCTCTTCGCGATCGTCCGGTACCGCCACCGCCCAGGACGGTCACCGTCAGCCCGAGAAGAGAACAATCGTGCCGAGCTGGTGTATGCTGCAGTGCTTCTTGGCATTGCTTCGTTCCTCATCACCGTGTCTCTGAATGCGAACGGGCGAGTCGACCGGACAAGCAGGCCGGCGGCGATGACCGTCGATGTGGTCGGCTATCAATGGGGATGGCGTTTCACGTATCCCGCCCATCACGTCACGGTTGCACCAGCTCGACTGGGGGCCCGACCCGTCATGGTCATCCCGGTCGGTACCAACGTCGCCTTCAATGTCACCTCCACCGACGTGATTCACTCCTTCTGGATTCCATATCTTCGATTCAAGATCGACGCCTTTCCCCATCACGTGAACTCGTTCGTGACCCGCTTCACGCGGACCGGAACCTTCGTCGGGCGCTGCGCGGAATACTGTGGAGTGTTGCACTATCAAATGGACTTTGCAGTGAAGGTCGTCAGTCGGTCGAGCTACACGAAATGGATCTCGAGCCATAGGGGTCTCCACATCTCACAGGCGACAGGAGCGGCAATTTGACGACCACCACGTCCCCCGTGGCTGGACCGTCGCCACACGGTCCCCTCCGGGAGGGACCTTGGCTGACTACTACCGATCACAAGCGCATCGGCCTCTTGATACTGGGCACCGCTTTCGTGATCTTCTTCGCTATGGGACTTCTCGCGATGACCATGCGCACCCAGCTGGCGCAGCCGGGGATGAAGATCCTGACTGCTGCTCGCTTCGACCAGTTCTTCACCATCCACGGGTCGGGGATGATCTATCTGGCCATTACTCCCTTCGCGATCGGCATCGGCGTGTATCTGGTCCCACTCCAAGTGGGTGCTCCGTCCATCTCTTGGCCGCGACTCTGTCTGTTCGCCTACTGGCTGTACGCCGGCGGGAGTGCCGTCATGCTCTCGGGCTTCCTTACGACTCAGGGAGCAGCCAGTGCGGGCTGGTTCGCCTACGTGCCTCTCTCGAGCAGCACCTATACGCCCGGCCTCGGAATGGACTACTGGGTGATTGGCGCCGCTCTATCGGCGATCTCCATGATCATGCTCGCCAGTGCCGTGTTGTGGACGGCCTTCTCCATGCGGACCCCTCAGATGACGCTCATGAGGATCCCCGTATTCACTTGGACGATGATCGTCAGTTGCCTCATGACCATCACTGCATTTCCCGCCCTCCTCGGCGCCCTCGGGATAATCGCCATTGGTCGAGGTGACCCGGGCATCTTCAAGTACAACGCCGTGAACATCGCTTACCAACACCTATTCTGGTTCTACGGCCATCCGGTGGTCTACGTGATGTTCTTTCCCTTCGTGGGCTGTGTTGCGGAAGTGATCTCCACGTTCTCTGGACGAAGGTTCTTCGGGTACAAGGGCACGGTCATCTCGTTGATGCTATTTTCGGCGATGTCCATGAGCGTCTGGGGTCATCACATGTTCGCTACCGGGCAGGTGACGAACGACTACTACTCCGTAACCTCCACCCTACTGATGATCCCCGCCGGTCTGGAGTACTTCGGTCTGCTCGGTACCCTGATCGGCGGGAGCATCCGGTTCACGACGCCCATGCTCTTCGCCCTGGCGTTCATCCCACAGTTCCTCGTCGGTGGCATAACCGGCATCATGCTGGGCTCGCCGGTCCTCGACTACCACTTGGAAGACAGCTACTTCGTGGTCGCCCACTTCCATTACACTCTGTTCGCAGGTAGCGTGTTCGGCTTCATGGCCGGTGTGTACTACTGGTTCCCGAAGGCGACCGGGTACATGCTTGGTGACAGGCTGGGCAAACTTCACTTCGTGCTGATGACGATCGGCACGAACGTGACTTTCTTGCCCATGTTCGTCCTCGGCTATCTGGGTATGCCGCGGCGAGTGGCCACCTACCCGAAGCACGCCGGCTTCGCCACTCTGAACCTGATATCGACGGCGGGGTCCTACGTGATCGGATTGAGCATGCTGGCGTTCCTGGCCAACATCCTGCTGTCGGTGCGCCACAAGAGGAGGGCTACGGCCGATCCGTGGGGAGGGCACTCGTTGGAGTGGGCCACCTCGTCCCCTCCCCCGGTGCTCAACTTCTCCGGCCCGCTGCCGGAGATCCGCAGCTTTGCGCCGCTACTGGACGCGGCTTCGTCGAGCGCATCGTCCAATCGAAGCGAGCTCTCGGAGGAACCCGCGTGAGCAGCACCTGCAGCTGCTGGGTGGCGTCCATCTGGGGCGGTCTGATCGGGCTGCTGACCACCGGCCTGTGGCTGGGAGGGGGGAGTCCTCTTGGCGTATGGCAGTTCTTCGCCGCCGCAGTGGGAGCGGAGCTGGCAGGTGCAGCGGTCCTTTGGCGAATGAGGGTGCGGGGCCGCAGGCCGAGAGCCCATTGGCTACCTCCTTCCGCCCCGTACGTACCCGTAGCCGCCTTTGCCGTGCTGGCGATGTCGCTGGGAGTCGCCCTCGGCTTCTGGGCGATGGCAATGGCCCTCGGCTTCTCTGCGTTGGCTGCGGTCCTGCTCCAGCGGCACCTGAAGCAGCGTCCGACGGAGCCGTGACCAGCCCGGCCCCCGCAGCGCTGGCGCTGCCGGCGCTGCCCCCTCCCACGCGCCTGCTGGCTCCGAGCCCCATGCATCACGCCGGCCAGGGGGTCGGGCACGTGGTGGCGATGGCAGTGGTGGTGTGCGCAGTGGCGCCCGCCGCGGTGTGGCTGGCGCGACGCACCGGCAAGGCGGCTCCGTTGGATCGGACGCCTTCCCTGGTGGCCCTGTTCGGGTTCGTGGTGGTGCACGACGTCACGATGGCCTGGATGGTGTCGAGGAACCCGTCCGGCGTCACCGACGTAGCGGCCCACGTGCTGCTGGGCCTGGGCGCGGTCCAGTTCTGGGCTCCCGTCATCGGTGGCCGGCTGGGGCCGCCCGCCAAGGTGGTGTACCTGTTCGGCGCCAGCATGGGGCTGGACTTCACGGCGATATACCTGATCGCAATCGGCTGCTCCCTCGCCGGGGTCTCCATGGTGATGCTGATGCTGCCCGTGCCCTTCGCGGGTGCATACGTCCTGACCAGGTGGGCAGTGGCGGAAGAGAGGGCTCAGCGAGAGACCGAGCTCCGAGGTGTGGTCGCTCACTCCTTCCAGGTCGGCTCTCCCGCCGACGACGCCCGTTCGTCGCCTTCGTCGCCTTCGTCGCCCGGCTTGGCCGGCATGTTGCCGATGGCGACCGACCCGGCGGTCGCCACGGCGGCGGACGAGATGGCAGTGGCCCAGCCGAGCGGCCCCAACGGCGTGCAACCGAAGAACTGACTGAGCCCCGGCGTCTGTACGACGGCCGCCAGCGCAACGGCACTCCCGGCGACGGTGCCCAGGACCAGGGGGCTGTGGCTGCCCACGACCAGCGTCTGGCCCAGCTGGGTCCCCACCAGAGCCACCAGACCGATGGTGCTCGCCCGGCGGGTCCCTCCGGTGAGACGGCCTGCGGCCCACGCTGCAGTGGCTCCTGCGGTGGTGGCACTGCCCCTGACGGCGATAGCCCGGTTGAGAGTGCCGCTCAAGTTGAGCCTCGGGTACCACTCGGGGCTGCCAGTGTCCCCTCGACCCGCCTCGCCCCGCGAAGGTGCCGGATCGGCCAGTGCGATCGCCATCGCCGGAAACATGTCGGTCAGCAGGTTGACCAACAGGAACTGGCGGGTGCCGACCGGCGCCCGGCCGCTGACGGCAGTCCCCGCGAGGGTGAAGGCCACTTCGCCGGCATTGCCGCCGACGAGCACGGCGACGGCGTTCGCCACGCGGTGCCACATCGCGCGGCCTTCCCCGATCGCATCCAACAGGAGGCTGGTGTCCGGCCGGGTCAGCACCAGGTCGGACGCATTGCGGGCAACGGCCGAACCGTGGGCGGCGAGAGCGATGCCCACGTCTGCCAGCCTGATGGCGGCGGCGTCGTTGGCCCCGTCGCCCATCATCGCCACCACTCTGCCGTCGTGTTGCAGCGCCTGTATCACCTGCACCTTCTGCTCCGGAGTGATGCGAGCGAACACCGCAGCACCGCGGACTCGCTCGGTCCGCTCCGTATCGCCCAGGCCGGCCAAGTCGGCTCCGGTGACGACCTCCGAGGGGGGCAGCCCGAGGCTCTTGGCGATGGCAGCCGCCGTAACGGGGTGGTCGCCGGTGATCATGACGACTCCGATGTCACTTCCGGCCAACCGGGAGACGACTTCCGCCGCCTCCGGACGGGGCGTATCGGCAAGGGCGACGAACCCGATGAGCGTCAGCTGCCTCACGGCTCCCTCGAGGTCGTCCGGCTCCTCGCCCAGGTCCCGCCGTGCGACGGCCAGCACTCGAAGTCCCTCGGCAGCCAGGGCGTGCACCCTCTCGTGTCCCGACCGCTGGCCTTCGGCGTCCATCGGCACCAGCCGACCGTCGGGCAGCAGGACCCTGCTGCAGCGAGGGATCAGGATCTCCGGCGCGCCCTTCACCGCGAGCCGCAGGTGATGAGCCGTATGACCGAGAGTGGCTGCGTACCCCCGCGAGCTGTCGAACGCGACCTCCTCGACGGGGTCCCACTCCCCCAGGTCGTCGGTGAGCCGGGTCTGGCCCGCTTCGAGCACCGCCCGGTCGGTGGCGTGGACGACCGGCCCCTCGTCCGGATCGGGACATGCGCGAGCAGCCACCCGGAGGATACGTGACGCCATCTCGCTGTCGGGTACTTCCTCGGCCGCCCATGTGTCGGTCAGATCGGCCACGTGCGTCAGACGCAGCCGGTTCTCCGTCAGCGTGCCGGTCTTGTCGAAGCAGACCACGTCGATCCGGCCCAGCGCCTCGACCGTACGGCTGGACCGGACCAGCACGCCCTGCGCCGAGAGCCGCCGCGCCGCCGCCAACTGCGCAACGGTGGCGACGAGAGGAAGCCCCTCCGGCACGGCGGCAACGGCGACACTGACTCCGGCGGCCACGGAGTCCCGGAAGGCCTGACCGCGTAACTTGGCCAGTGCGGTGACACCTGCTCCGCCTGCGAGCGTCACCGGGAGGGCCTTGCTGGTCAGCTCCTGCAGGCGCGCCTGCACCCCCGCGCACACCGCCGGCCCGCCCGCCGCCGCCAGGGCTCGCCCGGCCTGGCTGGACGGACCGGCCGCCACCACGACCGCCCGGCCCCACCCCGCTGA
>JAJYPS010000005.1 GCA_021795215.1 Actinomycetes bacterium | reverse complement strand
GGCTTGACGCGCGTTGCAGCGCTTGGACCGCGGGCCTCGCTAGCGGCTTGTGGCCCTACTCGGCCCCCTTCTAATGGTTCCGGTAGCTCTACTCCCTCAGGGACCTCTTCGACGGTAACGGTTCCGCTCAGTCATGCACCAACAGGCACTGTAAACCTCTCCTGGAGTAGCTCGACACACAAGATCACTGCCCACGTTGCCATGAGCGACTTCACTCCTGGTAGCTCTCATGCGCTCCATATTCATCAGGGCTCGTGCAGTAGCCAGGGTCCCGTCGCCGTCGACTTTCCTGATGTGACTGCTAACGCAGTTGGCGCTATCAATGAGTCTGTGACTGCAGCGGTGCCTAGCCCAGCTGGTATACCGACCGCACATAGTTACTTTAATATACATCTTGGGAATAGTTCCCAGATAAGTAGTGCATTGGGTTTTACACCGCTCGGCTGTGCCAATATTCTGGCTGGTTCTTCGACAGCGTCGGATATGCTGACTGTCTCCGCTCCACCTCAGAGCGGACTCCATCCCTCTGGTTCTGCTAAAGTAACATATAGTCGCTCTGCTAAGATGCTGTCTGTTACTGTGCGTGCAACTGGATTGCCGCCTAATACCAGTCATGCGGCGCATGTACACTTGGGGAGCTGTGCATCGCAAGGTTCTATTAAGTATGACCTGAAGGATATTGTGGTCGGGAGCACCGGGTCGGGAGTATCGAAGACAGTCTTTCATAATGTGACAAGTCCCTTGCCGAAGACGGGATGGTATGTGAACGTCCACTTTGGTAGCAGTAAGCAGATCGTGGCCAACGGTTCCCCGACGATCTACTTTCAGCCGGTACTGTGCGGTTCGGCCAGTTGAGAAGGGTGATGGTACGGCGGAGCTTCCTGTCGGGATTGTCTTCCCCGGCGGGCCGTGTTCAGTCAAGGTTGTCCAGAATGTATGTTGCTTTGGCATCGAGTAGGTACATTGTCAGCCCGCTTTCTATCCGGTATGGTTTGCGGCCTGCACCAATTCTCGTGCCGGTGAAGCGATCTCGGCGGCTGGAGGACATGTGAAGTGCCGCGGGTAGAGTCCTGAAGAGCCTGATGGTACGCTAATGCGGTCTGAATTGGAAGTATGTGCCGCCCGACGAATGTCGTCGGGCGGCACTAGGCTCAGGTGTGCTCGCTATGGTCGTGCGTAGCGAGGATGTGGGTCTCCGCGTTCGGCCAATGTGATCGATAGGCCCTACTTTGATAATCGTCGATTGCCGATGTCGCTTCCAGGGCTTGCCGGGCTGTCCTCGGTTTCGCTTGTGTGCCGGCAGAGTGGCAAGGAACACACCTCCCGCCTTGGCTCTCTACAGAACGACCGATCACGCTGCATTGCGAAGCGTCCGAAGAGACAAACAGGCTTGACTGAAGTCGCAATTTGCCGGTCTCACTCCATCTCCCGCTCCCGGCGGGCGATGATGTGCACGTCGAGGCCGGACTCGGCCGCTGCCCGCAGCAGGCGTGTGACGATCGAGCCCCTGGTCAGCTCCTCCCAGCGGCTCCTGCGGCTGGACCCCAGCACGATCTGGGTGACCTGATGCGACCGGGCGAAATTGACCAGCGCCTGAGTCGACTCGTCGGCCTTCACCTCGAACCAGCGAGCGCCCAGGTCGGCCGCCAGCGACCGGAGGTGGGCCAGCGCCTTCTCGTCCGGCTGGCGCATCGAGTCACTCGCCCGGACGTGCACCGCCAGCAGGTCCGCCTTGGATCTGGCCGCCATCCGGGCAGCCCTTCTCAGAACCCCCTCCGTCCACTCGGCGTCCGACACTGCGGCCATGAACCGCTCGGTGGTCTCCCACACCTCCTTCGGCTGTAGTTGAGCCAGGTACTCGAGAAGCTCGTCCTCGGTCTCGTCTGCGACGAACCGCAACGCCAGCTCCCGCAGTGCCGTCAGGTTCTCGGGACGGAAGAAGTGGGACAGGGCCTCGGGCACCTTCTCGCGGGGATAGATGTTGCCGTGGACCATCCGTCGGCGGAGTTGCTCGGGCGAGGAGTCGATCAGCTCCAGTTGGTCGGCTTCCCGCACGACCCAGTCGGGCACCCGCTCCCTGACCGCCACACCGGTGATCCGCTCGACGGCGTCGGCAAGGCTCTCCAGGTGCTGGATGTTGACCGTCGACACGACGCTTATCCCGGCCTCGAGCAGCGTCATGACATCCTGCCACCGCTTTTCGTGAGGACCGGAACCAGGCACGTTGGTGTGGGCGAGCTCGTCCACCAGGGCGACTTCGGGCTTGCGGGCCAGCACTGCTTCGAGGTCCATCTCCTCGAAGGTGCTTCCGCGGTACTCCACCACCTTGCGCGGCACGACCTCCAACCCGGCGGCGAGCTCCTGTGTGCGCGGCCGGCCGTGAGTCTCGACGAAGGCGGCGACGATGTCGGTACCCCTCTGCCGACGCCTCTGTCCCTCGTCCAGCATCGCGCAGGTCTTTCCCACGCCTGCGGCGGCTCCCAGATACAGGCGGAATCGGCCGGCCGGCGCGACAGTGGACTCGGCTTCGTCAGACACCGCTAGAGGGTCCATACAATGATTCTGCCCGCTCCACGATGGACGTCGGCAGAGGATCGGGTGAAAGAGGCCTTGGTGCCCCTCGGCAGACGCATCGCAGGTACAGGGGCGACGCTCGGAACCGTCGCCCTTCTGAGCATCGTCATGCTGGCGGTCCGTCCCGACGTGACGCCGGCGACGGCGGGGCTGGTACTGGTGATCCCGGTACTGGTGGGTGTGGTGACGGCAGGCCTGGCGGCCGGATTCGTTGCCGTTGTGGCAGGCTTCTTGGCCTACGACCTTCTGTTCGTGCCGCCCTATTACTCGCTGACGGTCAACCGCCCGCTGGACTGGGTGGCGTTGGCGATCTATACGACCGTGATGATTGTGCTGGCCAAAGTGGTGTCGTCGATGCAGCATGCGCGCCGGGCGGCGCAGCGGCGAGAATCCGATGCGCGGCGGCTGTTCCGCCTATCCGACATGCTGATCGAGGAGCGGCGGCTGGCAGACCTCTGCCAGCTTGTGGCCGACTCCGTGCTGGACGCTTTCGGGTCCGCCACGACCGCTGCTGTCGTGATGCCGGGCGACGGCGGTCTGGAGGTGGTGGCGTCGGCAGGCCCACCACTGCAAGAGGCAGATCTGGCTGCAGTTCTGCCGGCGGCAGGAGCGCTGGCGGCATTGCGGGTGGATGACCCGGCATCCGGCACGGTCCTGCGGAGCTTCGCTCTGAGAGCGGCAAGGGGGGGGCCGGTCGGTCTACTGGTGGTGAAAGGCGCACTGGAGTCCGAGGCGGACCAGGAGCTGCTGGGAGCTTTCGCGAACCACGTCGCGATGGCGATCGAACGGACGCAGCTCAGGGAGCAGGCGATGCGCGCCGAACTGCTGGAGGAGGTCGACCGCTGGCGCAACGCCCTGGTGGGGAGCGTGTCGCACGACCTCCGCACTCCGTTGTCGTCGGTGAAAGCGGCCGTGTCCGATCTGCGGGACCCGTCCGTCGACCTTCCGGCCGCTCAACAGGACGAGCTTCTGGAGATGATCGAGGCTCAGACCGACCACCTGAGCAGGTTGGTCACCAACCTGCTCGACATGTCTCGAATCGACGCGGGTGTGCTGAAACCTCGTCGTCAACCCATATCTATCGACGATCTCGTCGCCGAAGCACTGAGCTCGCTGGGCAGTGCGGTGCGGAACGAGGCGGTGCGGCGGCCGCGCCCCGGGTCGCTTCCTCTAGTGGACGTCGACCATGTTCTCGTGGCGCAAGTCCTGGCCAACCTGCTCGACAACGCTTCCCGTCACGCGCCGCCGGGCACGTCCATCGAAGTGGACGCGCAGGTACGGGGCGATCAGCTGGAGGTGGCCGTCACCGACGAGGGACCGGGGGTGTCGGCGGTTGATCGCCAGCGGATCCTCCAGATGTTCGACAGCCGTGACGGAGGTGGCAGGGCCGGTCTGGGGCTGGCGATAGCGAAGGCGTTCGTGGAGGCACACGGCGGCCGGCTGCGGGTGGAGGATGGGCGCCCTCGCGGCGCCCGGTTCGTGTTCGACCTGCCCCTCGCCTACGGCAACCCGGAGATGACGTGACGGCCAAACTGCTGGTGGTCGACGACGACCACTCGCTCATCAGAGCGCTGCGCATCGGGCTGTCCGCCCGCGGCTACGACGTGTCGACGGCCCGCAACGGCCACGATGCCCTGTCGGAGGCTGCACTGAACGCACCCGACGTGGTCCTGTTGGACCTGGGCCTTCCGGACATGGACGGGTTGGAGGTGTGCCGCCGGATCCGCCAGTGGACGGACATCCCGGTGATCGTCTTGTCGGCGCTCGGTGCCGAGGACCGCAAGGTCGCGGCACTGGACGGCGGGGCCGACGACTACGTCACCAAGCCTTTCGGGATGGCGGAGCTGGAAGCGAGGATCAGGGTTGCGCTTCGCCATCGCAAGGCGTCGCGCACAGAGGAGCAACCGTCGGTGATAGAGCTGGGAACGATCCGGATCGACTTTCCCAGCCGCCAGGTGAGCCGGAACGGGCAGCCGGTGGAGCTGACCGCGAGGGAGTTCGACCTGCTGGGCTTCCTGGCGGCCAACGCGGGCAAAGTCTGCACGCACCGCCTGATCCTGGAGAGCGTCTGGGGAGCGGGGTACGGACACGAGGTGCACTACCTGAGGGTGTACGCCAACAGGTTGCGAAAGAAGCTGGGGGACGACGAGGGCCGGCTCCTTCGGACGAACCCGGGCGTCGGCTACCAGCTGGTCGAGGAGGGGGACGGCTGAGTCCGAGCGCCGGGCAGCTCCGCTGCAGGCGCCAGGCACACGGGGCCTACGGGACGAGCGGGGCCCACGAGGCGAACGACGCCCGCGACACCTACGGGGCGAGCGGGCTCTCGCCAAAGTTCCGTACATACCGGCTCTGCCAAGGCATCTCGACTGCCCCGGCCCTGTAGTGACGGCGTACGAAGGCCACGGCCCGACGTGGCGGCAGGCCGTCCAGCACGGCGAGACAAGCCAGCGCAGTCCCGGTGCGGCCGCTTCCTCCTCCACAGGCGATCTCCACGCGCTGGCTCGCCGCCCGCTCCCAGGCGTCGACAAGCGCCTCCCGAGCGTCCCGTCGGTCCAGGGGAAGCCACCAGTCCGGCCAACGGACCCAGCGTGCCTCCCATCCCATCTCCGGCGGCGTTCGCCCCAGTAGGTACAGCCCGAACTCGGGTGACGGCCGGGGGCCGTCGCTCCTCCGCAGCCCACGGCCTCGCACGAGGCGGCCGGACGGAAGCTGCAGCACTCCCTTGGAAGGCCACGGCCAAGGCTCCGCACCCATCCCGCCATGATGGCCCAGCGGCGAGGAGCGACGTGACCGACGCCCAGGTGGGTGAGATCCGTCCACTGGAGGGGAACGGGGAACGGGGACGGGAGAACACTGTCCAGCACCGCGGACCAGAGGCGAAAGTCGTGCGCTCCCACCAGGTTCTGGATGCCTGATAACTTCTCGGGGTGACCCCTGCGGACATCTTTCCCACTTTGTGCCCTGCACCCGCCGGACGACGTCGACTCTGCTCCCTTCCGCAACGCGTCACTCCAGGGAGGAACTAGTTGATCTTGAGGCGAATCGCCATATGGCTGTCTTCGCTACTTCTCGTACTTCTGCTGATCGCAGGAGGTGCCTACGCCTACGTTCGTTACCGGTACAGTCAGATATCGAAAGTTCCGCTGCCGGCAGCCCGCGGCGCTCTCTCCCCGCGTAAGCCGTTCAACGTCCTACTCGTCGGGTCCGATTCGCGCAGCGGCTTGACTCCGCAGCAACAGTCCAGCTACGGCTCCGCTTCGCAAGTAGGCGGAAAACGCGCCGATACGATGGTCATAGTCCGAATCGACCCCGTAACTGGGAAAGCAGCTCTTCTGTCTATTCCTTACGACTACTTCGCTCCCATTGCGGGGGCTTCTCATTCGAATCGTATCGGCAACGCACTCAATGCCGGACCCAATCAACTCGTCGCTACGGTACAGCAAGACCTTCACATACCGATAAGCGACTACGTAGAGGTCAACTTCGGCGGGCTGATCAACATCGTCAACGCCATTGGGGGGGTGAAAGTGGACTTCCCCTATCCGTCTCGGGACACGATGTCGGGCCTCAACGTTCCTACTGCAGGTTGTCAACTCCTGAACGGCAAACAAGCGCTGGCGCTGGCAAGGAGCCGATACTTTTCCTACTACAAGAACGGCAGCTGGCACTTCGACGGTACGGCCGACTTCGGACGTATCCATCGCCAACATGCTTTCTTACAGGCAGCGGTGGCAAGAGTGCGCTCGACGGTCCTCACGAACCCGATCGCGCTCAACAACCTGCTCGCGGTAGCTGCAAAGAACCTGACGGTCGACAACAAGTTGAGCTTGACCAGCTTGGCGCACCTGGCCTCGCAGCTGCGGAAGGTGGCCTCCGGTCACATGGTCGGATTCACTCTGCCTACTCAAATTGTCAACAACTACGGCTCATACGGGGACGTACTGTTCCCCGTGCCCAGTCAGGACGGGAGAGTGATCTCTCAGTTCCTGCAGTCGGTCGGCCAGTCGGCTCCCCGACCAGGGGCGGCGAAGCCTTCCGCTCCAGCCAGTCCTTCGACTGCCGTGGCGACCCCGCACCAGGTTCCGGCAAACGCCGGGTCGATCGTGGGCAACACCAAGGCGCCCAGCTTCGACCCGTTCGCCTGCTGACCGCGACACTCGTCGGGTCGGCATCGCCGCTCCGGACGAGAAACGCCGGTCCGCCCGCTCGACCAGGGACACCAGCACTCGGCTCTCGGCACCGCCACGAAGCTCTCGGCACCGCCACCGGCCGCTGGCGCGGGGAGGGGGACTTGCCAGCGGCCGGCACCTGCCCGTGGCGATCGCAACCGCCACGGAGGCCAAGCCTGCGGGAGGCCAAGGCGGTGGATCAGTGGAGGTGAGCCAGTGCCTCGTTGAGCGAGAGCACGTTCACGTAAGGAGCCCCCAGGAACCCGAACTGGCGGCCGTGGACCTGAGACGATATGAGGTGGTGCAGGACGGACGGCGAGAGGTGCCGAGCCTTGGCCACCATCGGTATCTGCGCGTACGCTGACGCAGGGCTGATGTCCGGATCGAGACCGCTGGCAGAGCTGGTGACCAGCTCTGCCGTGGGCGTTACGCCGACCTTGTGCCAGGCGGCGACCCGCTTGGCCACGTGCGCCTCCAGGGTCTTGGAGAGCGGTCCCAGGTTGGAAGCACCGCTGGCCATGGCGTTGTAGGAGCCCGGGCGGCCGTGGAACCACTTGGTCCCGGTCCACTTCTGGCCGATCAGAGCCGACCCGTTCGGACCCAGCGAGCCGTTTGCCTGGTGGGGAAAGATCAGTTGGGCCACGCCGGTAGTGGCCAGAGGGTAGGCCAGGCCCAGCAGAAGGATCGAGAAGACGACCACGACCAGCGAGCGACGTAGTTGTATAAGCATCAGTAGAGCCCCGTTGCGGTAAGGATCAAGTCGATCAGCTTTATGCCTATGAACGGCAGGATTATCCCGCCCACGCCGTAGATGGCGACGTTCCGACGCAGTATCGAGGTTGCCGAGGCCGGCCTGAACTGGACGCCACGGAGGGCCAGCGGTATGAGCGCCACGATGATGAGAGCGTTGAAGATGACCGCCGACAGCACCGCGGAGGTCGGACTGTGGAGCCCCATGATGTTGAGGGCCCCCAGCTGCGGATAAGTCGCAGCGAACAGTGCGGGGATGATGGCGAAGTACTTGGCTACGTCGTTCGCTATCGAGAACGTCGTCAGCGCGCCCCTGGTGATCAGCAGCTGCTTGCCGATCTCGACGATGTCGATCAGCTTGGTCGGATTGGAGTCCAAGTCCACCATGTTCCCTGCTTCCTTCGCCGCGTTGGTGCCGGTGTTCATGGCCACACCCACATCGGCCTGGGCCAGAGCGGGAGCGTCGTTGGTGCCGTCCCCCGTCATGGCCACCAGGTGGCCTCCGGCCTGCTCCTTGCGGATCAGCTCAAGCTTGTTCTCCGGAGTTGCCTCGGCCAGGTAGTCGGCGACGCCGGCCTCCTCGGCGATGGCCGCCGCGGTCAGAGGGTTGTCACCGGTGATCATGACAGTCCGGATGCCCATCGTGCGGAGCTGGTCGAAGCGCTCCCGGATGCCCTCCTTGACCATGTCCCTCAGCTCGACGACGCCGAGGATGGTGGGGCCGTCGGCTACGACGAGCGGAGTCGAACCGGCCTTGGCGACACGCTCCACGACCGAGTCCAGCTCGGCAGGTGCGGAGCCTCCCTGCTCCACCGACCAGCGCTTGACCGCTTCCGCGGCGCCCTTGCGGAGGTGGCGCGAGCCCATGTCGAGACCCGACATCCGGGTCTGGGCGGAGAACGGCACGAAGGAGTGGTCGCCCCCCACCTCCCGTCCCCGCAGGTCGAACCGCTCCTTGGCCAGCACCACGATCGAGCGCCCTTCGGGGGTCTCGTCGGCCAGGGACGCGAGCTGTGCCGCGTCGGCCAGCTCCTTCTCGTCGTGGCCGCCCACGGGCAGGAAGGCCGAAGCCATCCTGTTGCCGAGAGTTATCGTGCCCGTCTTGTCCAGCAGCAGCGTGCTGACGTCGCCCGCCGCCTCCACCGACCGGCCGCTCATGGCCAGCACGTTCCTCTGCACCAAGCGGTCCATGCCGGCGATCCCGATAGCGGACAGCAGTGCTCCGATGGTGGTCGGAATAAGGCAGACCAGCAGCCCGACGAGGATGATCACGTTGACCGTGCCGTGCGCGAACAGCGAGTACGGGTCCAGGACCACCACCACCGGCAGGAAGACGATGGTCAGGGCGGCGAGCAGGATGTCCAGAGCGATCTCGTTGGGAGTCTTCTGTCGGCTCGCACCTTCCACCAGGTTGATCATGCGGTCCATGAAGGTCTTGCCCCGCTCCGCGGTGATCTTGACCACGATGCGGTCGGACAGCACCTTGGTGCCTCCGGTGACGGCCGAGCGGTCGCCTCCGGACTCCCGGATCACCGGCGCCGACTCCCCGGTGATAGCCGACTCGTCGACCGACGCGACGCCCTCGATTATCTCCCCGTCGGAGGGGATCACGTCGCCGCTCTCGCAGACGACCGTGTCGCCCTGGCTCAGATCCGAGGCGGGAACCCGTAACTCGCTGCCGTCCGGGGTCAGCCTGCGGGCGTCCGTCTCGGTCCGCATCTTGCGCAGAGTGTCGGCCTGGGCCTTGCCTCTGCCTTCCGCCATAGCCTCGGCGAGGTTGGCGAACAGCACCGTGAGCAGCAGCCATACGGTTATCGCCCAACTGAAGAAGCTGGGGCGCCGGATCGACTCGGCGAACGTGACGACGGTGCCCACGAGGACCACGAACATGACCGGGTTTCGGAACTGCACCCGCGGGTCCAGCTTCTTGAACGCGTCCACGCTGGCCCGGCTCAGTATGGCCGGGTCGAACAGGCTGCGGCTGGTCGCGACTCCGCGTGCCTGGGCCATCAGTACAACCTCCCGTGAGTAAGGGCTTCCACGACCGGTCCGAGGGATACGGCCGGGAAGAATGTGAGGCCGCCGACGATCAGCACGACGCCGATCAGGAGGCCTACGAACAGAGGCGTGTCGGTGCGGACCGTACCGGCCGTGGCGGGGACGACGCCTTTGGCTGCCAGCGTGCCGGCGAGTGCCAGGACCGGGACCATGATGGCGAACCGGCCGAGCAGCATCGCTATTCCGCCGGTGATGTTGTAGAAGGGCGTGTCGCCGGTCAATCCCGCAAACGCCGAGCCGTTGTTGTTGCTCATAGATGTGTACGCGTAGAGGATCTCGGAGAACCCGTGTGGCCCGGCATTGAGCGGCCCCGCCTGGCCGGCGTGAACCGATACCGCTATCCCCGACAGCACCAGGACGGTGACCGGCATCACCAGCACGCCGATCCCGGCCAGCTTCACCTCCCTGGCCTGAATCTTCTTTCCCAGATACTCGGGCGTTCGTCCGACCATCAGTCCGCCGATGAAAACGGTCACGATAGCGAACAGCAGGATGGTGTACATGCCGCTGCCCACGCCGCCCGGCGATACCTCACCGAGCATCATGCCGGTCAGCAGTCCCATCCCCCCTACCGGGGTGTAGGAGTCGTAAGCAGAGTTTGCTGCCCCGGTGGAGGTCTGGGTTGCCGACACTCCAAATAGTGCTGACGAGGACACGCCGAAACGCGCTTCCTTTCCGACTGTGTTCCCGCGAGGCTGGGCGACGCCTGCCGCCGCCACCGCGGGGTTCGGCCCCTTCTCGGCGACGGTGGTGTACGTCGTCCAGACGCCGAAGAAGAAGATCATCGCCGCGAGCACCGCCACTCCCTGGCGCACGCTGCCCACCATCTTGCCGAACACATAGGTCAGTGTCACGGGGATCGAGAGCAAAAGGAAGATCGACAGGAAGTTGGTCAGCCCGGTGGGGCTCTCGAAGGGGTGGGCGCTGTTGGCGTTGAAGAAGCCGCCTCCGTTGGTGCCGAACTGCTTGATCGCCTCCTGGGACGCCACCGGCCCCCGGGGGATGGTCTGAGTCGTGCCGTTGAGGGCATTGTGGACGTGGACCGGTCCGCCCAAGGTCTGCAGCGCACCCTGGCCGACGAATATCAGCGCGAAGACGAACGAGATGGGCAGCAGGACGTACAGCGTGCTACGGATGAGGTCCAGCCAGAAGTTTCCGATGGTGGGCGAGCCCTTGCGCGCGAACCCGCGGATGAGGGCCACCGCCACGGCGATACCTACTGCGGGACTGATGAACATCTGGACGACAAGAGCGTTCATCTGGGTGAAGTAGGACATGGTCTGCTCGCCCAGGTAGTTCTGCCAGTTGGTGTTGGTCACGAACGACACGGCGGTGTTCCAGGCCAATGCCGGCGTGACGGCCCCCATGTGCTGGGGGTTCAGCGGAAGGAACTGCTGCAGGCGCATGATCGCGTAGGTCACCAGGATGGAGACCCCCGAGAAGACCAGCAGGCTTATGGAGTACCGCTGCCAGCTCTGCTCCGCGTCGGGCTCGATGCCGAGCAGCCGGTAGAGGGGCTTCTCGATGAAGCCCAGCCAGCGCATACGACCTTCGAGAACGGCGACCATGTAGGCCCCGAGGAAGCGCCACGTCAAGCCGAGCGCCACGACGAGGGCCACGATGGTGAGCGCGTAGGCCACTACAGCTTCTCCGGCCGTATGAGGGCGAAGCCCAGATAGCCCATCATGGCGACCGAGAGGGCCAGCAGGACGACGTCGTTGATTGTCACAGCTTCTCCATTCCGCGGCTCATGCCGAGCATCGCCACGATGAACACCACTGTCCCAACTACCGAGAGCAGATCAGGCATGACTCCAGCGTGCCGGGCGCCTGCTAAACAGGGCATCGACGCGGGGCGCCAAGGGGTCAACAAATCGTCAACAGATCCGGCGTACCGGGTGCCGGGAAGTGGACGAAGGGGGTAAGAAGGTTCGGTGGGCTCCTTTTCGGTACTGACGTGTCAGGAGTGCGGGGGACGCAACCGTGTGCCCACCACCGCGGGCGGCAAGCCCCGGTGCGGGCGATGCCAGGCATGGCTCCCGTGGTCCGTCGACGCGACCGAGGCCGACTTCGACGAGATCACGGCGAAGTCACCCGTGCCGGTGCTGGTCGACCTCTGGGCACCATGGTGCGGGCCCTGCCGCGTCCTGTCGCCGGCGGTACAGAAGATGGCCGGCCAGTTCGCCGGCAGGTTGAAGGTGGTCAAGGTGAACGTGGACCAGGCCCCCGCCCTGAGCGCTCGCTTCGGAGTCCAGGGGATACCGACCCTGCTGCTGCTGGACGGCGGCAGAGTGACGGATCGTCAAGTCGGTGCTCTGCCCGAAGCGACCCTGGCGAGGTGGGTCCAGTCGAAGCTGGGCTCTTGACCGATTGGGCCACACGAAGGAGAACCACGCCGGGACGACCCGCCGCGGTTACTCTACGGAGCAGCGGATATTGGGAGGTTGGCGTGGGCGAACCAGCGGCAAACGAGGGGGGCGAGGAAACGAACGGTCGGCCGGACTCCTCCGGGTCCCCGGCCGACCAACCCTGGGTGTTCAAGAACTGCGTGCTGCCGACGAACCTGATGTACGACGTGGAGCACGACTTGTGGGCGAGGGTGGAGGAGTCGGGAGTGGTGCGCGTCGGCCTGACGGACGTGGGGCAGACAGCGGGGGGAAAGCTCCAGGCGATCTCCTTTCCCCGGTCGGAGCAGAGGCTGGGAAAGCGGGTGGCGGCAGGCAAGACGGTAGCTCTTCTGGAGAGCGCCAAGTGGGTGGGGCCGATCCGGCTGCCTGTGGATGCCGAGCTGGTCGAGGTGAACGCCGACCTGGTACCCCATCCCCTCTGGGTGAACCTGGAGCCGTACGGGCGAGGATGGGTGGTGGCGTTCCGACCGGAGTCCGCCGTCCCGTGGCTGTCCGGCAAGGAGGCTCAGGACGCCTACCGGGAGCGGATCGGACGCACGTTCCGCTCGGTGGCGGGAGTGAACGACGACTTCTGGTGCGTCCACTGCAACGACTGGGACGACCTTTGAGCAGGAGCGGGTCTGGCCGGCGATCCGGACACGGCCCCGGCCGGAGCACCAGGGTCCGGGGAGCCAGAAAGGTCCGGGGAGCCAGAAAGGTGGCGGCATGACGCAGACGAGCCAGGTCGAAGAGGGCGGGACGACCGGCGGTTGCCAGCCGAGGGTGGTGGAGCTGTTCACCCACCCGATCTGCAGCGGCTGTCAGGAGGCGGTCAACGGTCTGCGGAAGCTGGAGCACGCCGGACTGATAACCCTGCAGATGTGCAACCTCGGCACTGCGAAGGGCCGGGAACGAGCCGACTCGCTGGGAGTCAGCAACGTGCCGACGGTGCGGAGAGACGACGACTACGAGACGCTGATGAGAAAGTCGGACCTGGTCCGGGTGCTCACCGAACTGGGCGCGGACGAGGCCCTTCTCGAGCAGCTCTGAGGCGACGGTGAGGACGGCCGAGCCGGGACCGGGAGGCGGTTCGCAGCCGTGGCGAGCCTCGGCCCGAAGCCCGACCCGACCCACTGGCTGCTGCGGTCCGTCAGTACAACTTGCCATGACTGAGGGCCTCCACCACCGGCCCCAATGACACGGCCGGGAAGAACGTCAGGCCACCGACTATCAGCACGACGGCTATCAGCAGTCCGACGAACATGGGTGTGTCGGTGCGGACCGTACCGGCGCTGGCGGGCACGATACCCTTGGCCGCCAGCGTGCCGGCCAGCGCCAGTACCGGGACGATCACGGCGTACCTGCCGAGGAGTATCGCTATCCCCCCGGTGATGTTGTAGAAGGGAGTGTTCCCCGTCAGACCGGCGAACGCCGACCCGTTGGTCTCCGCCTGGGAAGTGAACGCGTAGAGGATCTCCGAGAACCCGTGCGGGCCAGAGTTGAGCGGTGCCACCTTTCCGGCGTGGACCGACACGGCTATGCCGGAGAGCACCAGCACGGTGATCGGGGCGACGAGGATCGCAATCGCGGCCAGCTTCACCTCCTTGGCACCGATCTTCTTTCCCAGGTACTCCGGAGTTCGCCCGACCATGAGGCCGCCCACGAAAACCGCCACTATCGCGTACAGCAGCATGGTGTATATGCCGCTGCCGACGCCGCCGGGCGAGACCTCCCCCAGCATCATGCCGGTCATCAGTCCCAGGCCCCCTACTGGCGTGAAGGAGTCGTAGGCGGAGTTGGCCGAGCCGTCCGACGTCTGCGTAGCGGCAACGCCGAACAGAGCGGACGAGGAGACGCCGAAGCGAGCCTCCTTGCCGACCGTGTTTCCCCGCGGTTGGAGGACACCCGCCGCGGCCACGGCGGGGTTCGGCCCCTTCTCGGCTGCCGTGGTGAACGCCGTCCAAGTACCGAAGAAGAAAACCATGGCAGCCAGCACCGCCACCCCTTGCCGTAGGCTGCCCACCATCTTGCCGAACACATACGTCAGTGCGACCGGGATCGACAGGAAGAGCACTAGCGTCAGCCAGTTGGTGAGCCCGGTCGGGTTCTCGAACGGATGCGCGCTGTTGGCGTTGAAGAAGCCTCCGCCATTGGTGCCCAACTGCTTTATGGCCTCCTGGGAAGCGACAGGACCACGAGGGATCGTCTGAGCGGCTCCGCTGAGCACGTCGTGCACGTGGGCCGGCCCGCCGAGCGTCTGGACCCCCCCTTCCCCGACGAAGACCAGGGCCATCACGAACGAGATCGGCAGCAACAGGTACAGGATGCTGCGGATCATGTCCAGCCAGAAGTTCCCTATGGTGGGCGAACCCTTCCGGGCGAAGCCGCGGATCAGCGCGACAGCCACCGCAATTGCCACGGCAGGGCTGAAGAAGTTCTGGACCGCGAGGTTGGCCATCTGCGAGAAGTACGACATCGTCTGCTCGCCCACGTAGTTCTGCCAGTCGGTGTTCGTGGCGAAAGCCACTGAAGTGTTCCACGCCAGCGCGGGGCTCACTGCAGGCAAGCGCTGCGGGTTGAACGGAAGGAGCCCCTGCAGCCTGAGCAACCCGTAAGTGACGAGGATCGATACGCCCGAGAACAGCAAAAGGCTCACGGAGTACTGCTGCCAGCTCTGTTCCGACTCGGGGTCGACCTTCAGGAGGCGATACAGCGGCCGCTCGACGAACGCCAGCCAGTGGACCCGACCGTCCAGCACGGCCACCATATAGGCGCCGAGAAACCGCCAGGCGACGGCGAGGGCCAGGAACAGCGCAACCAGTGTCAAGCCGAACGACACGAAAGGTCCTCCTCACAACTGCTCGGCACGTTCGACCGGCCGAGCCCGGGCTGCGCATTCGGTCTTGCAGGCACGGAAGGGGTCACGTCCAGATCATTGTCAGGCGCGCCTCAATGGAGTGTTAACGGGAGTGGCCGGCAGCTAAATCCGGTATCAAATCGGGGCACCGCCGGCGGGTTTCCGTTGTACGCACACCTTCGCCAGCGGTCCGTCCGCTGCGGGTCCGCCGAGACACTGCTATACCGGCCGGTCATGGGCAACTTCCCTGCTGTCGTCACCACCGGTCACGACCGTCCGGCCGTTGTAGCCGATCTGTCCGAGGGGGATCTGCCCGAAGGCGACGTGACGGTCGACGTGTCGTACTCGTCGCTCAACTACAAAGACGCTCTGGCCGTCACGGGGCGGGCGAGGATCGCTCGCCGTTATCCGATGGTTTGCGGGATCGACCTGGCCGGCACCGTCACCGCATCCCAACACCCCCGGTGGTGCCCGGGCGACGAGGTGGTGGTCACCGGCTGGGGACTGTCCGAGACCCACCCCGGCGGGTACACGACGGTGCAGAGGCTCCGGTCGGAATGGCTGATGGAAAAGCCGTCGTCCATGAGCCTGAGCCAGACGATGGCGGTGGGTACGGCCGGGCTGACTGCGGCGCTCTGCGTTCTGGCGCTGCAAAAGGCGGGATTGTCGAGCGGGGCCGATGTAGCGGTCACGGGAGCCACGGGCGGAGTGGGCAGCGTCGCCGTCGCTCTTCTCTCCGCCAGCGGCTATCCGGTCACTGCGTCGACGGGCAAAGCCGACTCATACCAATACTTGGCGGCGCTGGGCGCATCCGAAGTCGTCGACCGGAAAGAGCTTGCCGGCGGACAGCAGACGGCTCTGGGCCCCGAACGGTGGGCCGGAGCGGTCGATTCCGTAGGCGGCCCGACCCTGGCGAACCTTCTCGCCCGTATCGCGTACGGCGGTGCAGTGGCCGCATGCGGCCTTGCCGGCGGCACACGACTTCCGGCGACGATGTTGCCGTTCATCCTCCGCAACGTCTCTCTGCTCGGGATCGACTCCGTGAGGCGTCCCTCCTCTGCTCGGGCCGAGGCCTGGGGGCTGATCGCGTCCGCCCTTCCCCTCCACAACCTCGACGACATCACACGGATCGAGCCCATGAGCCGCCTTCCGGCTCTTGCGGAGCAGATGCTGGCCGGGCAGATCAGAGGCCGGGTGGTTGTTGACGTGCACGCCTGACGGCAACCTTGGTTCGCCAGGGAACACCGCATCCAGCACAAGGGACTAGATGCCAAGACGACCGGCGGCGTCCACGCCGCCGGTCGTCTCTCGGTTGATCGCCTGGGGCCTACTACTTGGTCTCGGCGGCGTCTTCCTCCTCGTCCGGGTCCTCTGCCTCCTCGTCGTCTACCTCGTCCTCGTCGTCTACCTCGTCCAGGTCGTCCGGCTCGTCTGCTTCGTCCTCGGATACGTCCTCCGCCTCCGCGTCGTCCTCCTCGTCGTTGTCGGCGTCGTCGTCTACCGGCTCGAGCTGTCCACCTTCGGACTGGTCGCCTTCTCCGTCTTCGAAGTCGGCGTCGGCCTCTTCGTCGGGCTCCCCGTCATCCTCCTGCTCGTCGAGGTCGGCGTCGTCATCCTCCTGTTCGTCTGCGTCCTGGCTGTCTGCGTCCTCACCCTCGTAGTCGGCATCTTCGTCGTCTCCGGAGTCCACGTCGTCCCCGTCTACGGAGTCCTCGTCATCCCCGGGGTCCTCGGTGCCGGTGTCCTCCTCGTCGTAGTCGTCCCCGTCCTCGACGGAACCGGACCCGCCCGTGTCCTCCTCGTCGCCAGAGTCGTCCCGCGCTTCCCCGCCGGGGGACTCGCCGACTTCTCCGTCGTGGACCTCGCCTCGCCATTCGCCGGTGCTGTCGCCTCTCATCATGACGAAGCGGCGAAAACTCTTGAGGTCCAGGCGCGCCCGCCTTCCTTGAGCGCGCCACAGGTTGCCCAGACCTTCGACGATGCCTTTCGGGTGGTACTCCAGGACCAGCAGGACCCGAGTCAAGTCCTCCGCCAGCTCGTGGAACGTCACGACACCTTCGACTGTCCCCTTCGTTCCCTGAGCGTTCCACGCGATGCGTCGCTCCGGGACCTGCTCGGTGATCTTGGCGGTCCAAGTACGGCGAACCGGCCCGACATGGCCCTTCCAGCGCACCGTCGTGTCGTCTTCCTGCTCGGCTTCGTCCACGCCCTTGGCGAAGCCGCTGAACTGCTCGAACTGCGTCCACTGGTTGTACGCGACGTCGATGGGCACGCCCACGTCGATGTCCTCGACGATGTTGACGATCTTCGACTGGCTTTGTCCGCCGTCGGAGTCTTTCGTCCTGCCCAAGCCGGGGACCTTCTGCTTGAGACCTTCGAAACCAGCGGATGCGGCCGCCTTGACCGGTGAGGCGCCCCCGGCGATCTTGCCGGCGACTCCGGCAAGGAGACCGCCTCCGTCGTTGCCCTCGGAACCTCCCCCGGCCGACAGCGAATGCGTGGCACCGGAGAGGCCGCCTGCCAAGCTGCGCACTCCCCTGGCCAGTTGAGCCGAAAGGTAATGCTCCAGCTCCTCTGCCAATCCCGACCCGTTCCCGCTCCCTCCGGAACCTTCCTGCCGATCGTTTTCCTCGACTTCGTCTTCCGCCATCGAGTCTTCCTGGTCGTCGCTCATGCGCCCTCGCCGTTGCTTCCCGTAGCTCTGTTGCCACTCTTCGATGCTGTGCCGGAACGGGTGGGCCGCTTCCGCGGCGTGTTGGCTCCTTGAGAGGCGCCGGCTCCCTGGCTACCGCCGGAAGGCCGGCCTCCCGGCCTTCCCTTCGTCTGCGACGACGGAGCTTTTCCGGGTGACTGTGCAGATGCGGGCTTCTTGGCCGTCCCTTGCCGAGCCGGAGCCTTGTGACGCCGATCCTGCGTGGCACCGCCGTCCCGGGGCCTCGGGGACCCAGATCCTTTGCGTTCCTGCTGCCCGGAACCCTTACCCGAGGAAGCTTGGCCTCCACCAGCTTCCTCTTGCTCAGGTTCGTCCTGGCCAGCCTCGTCCGTCCCGGTTTGGTCTCCTCCGGCTCCGTCGCCGGAGGTTCGCAACTTCTCGGTGCGCTGATGGACACGTTGAGCGAGGCTTCCCATCTTGGCGCCCACCGCTGCCGATACCGCATCCTTGGCGGCAGAGCGGGCATCGCCGCCCAGCTCTTCCAGCGCCTGTTTCACCTCCGCCGATTCGACGACCCGTTTGCCCAGTCCCATCACCGCTTCTTTCGGCGTGACACCGAGCTTCTTGCCGGCCACCCAGCTCGCAATACCGAGCGCCAGCTTCAGCTTCCTGGTCCGGCCGAGGAAGTAACCGGTGGCTACACCGGCGCCCAACTCGAAACCCTTCTTCACATCGCCTCCGTGATTCTCTCGTGAACGGCGCTCTTGCTCGAGCAGTGTTCTTGGTCAGGTAGTCGGCAACGCGGTTTGCCCGGCTGCGCTGATCGCCAGATCAATTAGTGGTCCTCTCCCGGGTAGGCCCCGTCAATTCCCGACAGGCCCTGTCGGTGCTCACTCCCCACTGGCACCCTGAACAGACGGCTCGCCTCCAGCAGTAGGACTCCCTCAAGACCGGCCGCCAACTTTTGCCGGCATGTAGCTGAACGGCGGAATGGGTTCGCTGGTGGCCAGCGTTGCCCTGCCCTCCAAGGAGCGCCCCAGTTCGACCACAGCGGCGTTGAACTGGTCGAGGTTCTTCCGGGGAACCAGGAAGGAGTGCCTGAAGGCGACGAACTGGGCTTCGAAACGAGTCGCCGGAGCGACATACAGCTGGGCATGGTCTGCGGAGAGAGGAGACAACCGGGCCTGGACGAGCGCGGCATCGCGGTCCAGCAGGCCGGCCAGGCCTTGACTGGCCGACTCCCCCACCGACATCTGCATCTGCTGGCGGCGCAGGCCCTGCGCAACGTCTGCTCTAGCGGCCAGCGACTTCAGCTTCGGCTCCGCTGCAACGACTGCTGCCAGGCATCCCTGCATGTCGGCTGTAGCCGACACGACCACCTCGTCCTTCGCTTCGAACCGGGCCAGGAGGTCGCCCAGGACCGCCGCGTCGGATGCGACCTCAGCCCGCAACTCCCCTTCGTCGGCCAGCATCCCGAAAGTCATCGGCAGCAGTGCGTCGTGCTGCCCGTTGATCCTCACCAGGAACTCGGCGAAAGCCAGTTCGAGACGGCGACGACCCAAGTCGCCCGGCCGAGCATCGGCGTCGGCCGTCGCCGACTGCGCCGCCAACGCCGCGGTTTCGGAGACCCGGGCGGTGGTCGGCTGCTCGGGAAGCGCGAACAGCGGATCGACCACGTCGGAAGGTACTTCTGCCACGATCATGCAGAGGTCACCTTCGCAGAGGCCCCGGACAGGCCACTTGCTGCCCTCGTACGGGAACTCGGGCAGTTGGCTGTCGCTCCCCGACTTGTGGACTACGGCCAGAGGCATGAGAGCCGATGCTGATCGGCCGGATAGCTGCTCCAAGTGGCCGGAGGGCGGCTCCGAGGAGGCAGGCTGCTGTTGCCGTCCAGCCCGCCTGCGGACCCTCGTGCCCGCATTCTGCCTGCTACGCAGCCGAGACGGGTCGGACGAACGGGCTGCGTCGCTTCTCGCAGTCATCCTCGACACCCATTCGAGGGCCCGACATCAGGCCCGGGCATGGCTCGCCGGGCCCCGTGCCGCCGGTCACTCGTCACTGCTGCCGCCCTGGCTTCCACCGTCGCCTCGCGCCGGACGGCGATTGCCGCCGCTCCCCTGCGGCCGCTTGCGCGGAGCAGGCTGATCGTCGCCCTGACCCCCACCGCCGCGCAGCGTGTCGGATATCGACTCGGCGGCCCCCGACAGGGCGCCCTTCGTCTTTCCGTGCGCCCCACCCTCGGTCATGTTCTGGGCCAGGTCAGGCAGCCCTCCGCTCTTCCCCTCGTTCAGGTCCAACCTGTTGACAGCCTCGGCGAACCGCAGATAAGTGTCGACGCTCGCCACCACGATCCGGGCATCTATCGTCAGTATCTCGATACCGATCACAGAAACCCGGACGAAGGCGTCGATCACGAGGCCCTTGTCCAGGATAAGGTCCAAGATGTCGTAAAGGCCCGTAGGCTGACTGCGGGAAATTGCGGATCGTGTCATTGCCATATCAGCTCGCCTCCTGGCGGTTGTCGTGCTGGGCCACTCCGACCGTGCCCCGCAGCTTTTCTATGTAGAGCTCGCTGTCCGTCGCGGACGGACCATCCTGCGGCGAACCGCCGCTCTCGGGATCCGAAGGTCGGGCGAGAGCGTCGCACAGTTCACCCACTCGCTCCTCCAACGCCATGAGCGCGTTGCCTAGGCGTTCGACCTGTCCCTCGTCCAGGGCGCCCGCCTCCATCCTGCGTACTGCCTGCCGCTCGAGCACTTGGCGAAGCACTTCCACCACGCCCACCACCAGCTGCGCGAGACCCCGTTCCACGTTCTGCGACGAGAGATCGATGCGCGCCGGCCTTGCCAAATCCGCCTCGCCGATCAGCTGCCCCAGGTCGACCAGGCCCATTTCGTGCAGATCGTCCGGATCGCCATAGAGAACCTTGCCTCGCTGCGACACCGAGGGACCGCCAGCAATTTCTGTCGTTCTATCCGTCGTGTCCAACTCGGCCAATTTCCTTGTCGTTCGATGCCCTAGGTCGCTTCCGTCCTGGCCTCTGCAGCCGCGGGAGGATGCCGCTGTCACGTTCCTGATTGCCGACCCGCAGTTGCGGGAACTGTCACTGTCCGGGTGGTAGCAACCGTTTCCGGGGGCGCCACTGAGTAAACCGATCCCAGCGAGGCAGACTGCCAGGCGAGCGGCGCCGTACCGAACGGAGGACAGGATGGCTCAGAGCGAGGAAACGGCTCACGACCGACGCAGCGATCGCGACGGGAAGGACCCGTCGCAGGGTCACCGGGAAGGCGACCGGCACAACCGGGACGGCGACCGGCACGGCGACTCTCGTGCCCGAGGCGGGGAAGGGGAAGGCGACCGGCACACTCGGGACGGCGACGGGGACAGTGACGGGGGCGGCCACGGTGAGCAGCGGCGCAAGAGGGTGGGCGCGGTCGAAGTGGCCCGCAGGGCGATCGAACAGCTCGTGGAGCTGACAGGCAGGTCGCCTGACACGGTGACGTCCATAGAGCGACTGGACGACGGTTGGCACCTGACCGTGGAGCTGGTGGAACTGGAGCGCATCCCCGCGTCGACCAACCTTCTGGGCAGCTACGACGCAGAGCTCGATGAAGAGGGAAACCTCATGTCCTACGAGAGGATCCGCCGCTATCATCGGGGGCAGGCCGATGAGTTCTGACGATCGGCCTGGCGGTTATCCCTCTCCCTATCGCCGCAACGCAGCCCCGGCTGCGCCCTCCTCGGGGGCCCCGTCCACCTTGGCCGACCTGCTGGAAAGGGTGCTCGACAAGGGCGTCGTAGTGGCAGGTGACGTAGTGGTGAAGCTGTTGGACATCGAGTTGCTGACTCTCAAGATCCGGCTGCTGATCGCCTCCGCCGACACCGCCAAGGAGATGGGGATCGACTGGTGGACCGACGATCCGTTCCTCTCCTCGACTGCGAGAGGCACCTCGTCCGACCGGAGCACAGCAGGGGATCGGCCGGAGGTTGGCCGGAGTGGCCAGCTGGGCGACGGTGAAGCTCCCGGCCTGGGACAGGGCGGCCTGGACGACCTCCGGTCGAGGATGGACAGACTGGAGGGCCTGCTCGAGAGCCTTGTCGCCTCGAACCGGCCGGAGGCATCGCCGGCCCTCGGGCCTTCCGGGGAGGGCAACGACGGCGCACGAGATGGGTTGGGCGACGATGCCGGGGAGGGGCGGTGACGCCCACGAGAGAGACGGTGGACCGGTGACCGATCCGACACCGCTCGGACGACGGGAACGCAGCGAGCACCGGCAGCCGTTCGGCGACGAGGAAAGGCACCGGGGGGACGAGGAGACGTTCGGGGACGAGGAACGGCACCGGCTGGAATCGGTCGTCTGCGCCGCCGTTTCACGCCTCGTCCGATCCGAAGGCAGGGACATGGTGGAGGAAGCGCTGCGAGTGGCCAGAGCCCGCGTGACCCGTGCCCTGGCGGACGCGGCCACCGCTCAGATGCTGGCCGAGCTGTCCGGTGATCCTTCCCGGCGAGCCGAGGCCCGGACGGCACAGGTGACGCCGGAGGAAGCGGTACGGGAGCTGGACGCCCCCCACACCACCCGGTTCCCTGTCGAGAGGGGGGCCGCCCTGCCAACCGTCCCAACCGACACAACCGTCCCAACCGACACAACCGTCCCAACCGACACAGACCACCCAACCGACACAGACCACCCAACCGACACAGACCACCCAACCGGCCCAACCGCCCCAACCGACACAACCGGCCCAACCGACACAACCGGCCCAACCGACGCGAACGCGGAGAGGTGGCGGGGGGCGCAAGACGGCCCCGCCAGCGGGCGGACGGCGCTCTACGCGTACGCCATCGTGCTCGCTCCCGATAGCGGCCCTTCCGAGAAGGCTCTCCTGGAGAAGGGCATCTCCGAGGCGGCCCCGGTCCAAGGCGCGGCGGGGGCGCGCCTGGTGACGGTGGGGGATGTAGCGGCCGTAGTGGCCGAGGTGTTGCCCGGCAGCATGGCCGAACTGGCCGAGAGCCTGCGGACGACGTCATCGGTGGACCCGGGGTCGCTTCTGGCGAAGGCGGCAACCGCTCACGACGCGATGGTGAAGGCAGCGTTCGAGGTCGGGCCGGTGCTGCCCATGCGCTTCGGGACCATCTTCACCGGGGTGGAGTCGCTGGAGCTCTACCTGCAGGAGAACAGGGACGAGATCCGCGCTTCGCTGGAAGACCTGCGGGGCCGACAGGAGTGGGGAGTGAAGGTCGTGCTGCCGGATAGGTCGGACCCGGCTCCGGAGGCCCCGGAGAGCCGGCGAGGCCCCTCGGTTCCGGCCGAAGGCACCCCGAACGGCAGCGGCCGGTCCTATCTGGAGGCGAAGCAGCACAGCCTCGGCGAACGTCGGGGGCGGCTGAGCGACCTGACCGCCGCCCTGGCGACGTTCGAGCAGGAGCTGAGGTGCTGCTGTTCCGCCCTGAGGCGAATCCCCGCTACGAGCACCGACGGGGGGCGGATGGTGTTCAACTCGGCTGTCCTGGTGGAGGCCACAGGTGCGGGTCCCCTCGCGGACGTGCTCGACCGGTGGCGACGCAGGCCCGAACTGCAGGACGGCGACGTGATACGCACGGGGCCCTGGCCCCCCTACCACTTCGCAGTGGCGCCGGAGGAGCGGCCCGGGGATACCGGCGGGGGCGGGCGGTGAGTGAAGCCTCGTCCTCGTCGCACGCCGGCAAGCAGGACCGACCGCAGGTCGTGGCCGGCGGCCTGGACGCGCTGACCCTGGTCGACCTGATCGACCGCCTGGTCGACACGGGAGTGGTGCTGAGTGGCCAGGCGATCGTGTCGGTGGCCGACGTGGAGCTGCTCTACTTGGACCTCCGGCTGCTTCTCTCGTCGGTGCAGACGCTGGTGGAGCGCGAAGAGGGGCCTTGATCCACTTGGCAGCTGTGCTGGAGCTCCAGGGCATGAAGGCCGCCGAGGAGGCCCTGTCGTCGCTTCGGCACGATCACGCCTACCCGTCGAAGGCCCCCGAATGGGTTACCGCGAAGGGCCTGGCGGCCCTGGGCACCGAAGTGGCCGAAGTGGCCGGAGCCGTCGCAGCCGGGCCTTCCCCTCCGTCGGTGGAGCAGCTGTGGCATCACGAGCAGCTGGTGGAAGCGGTCAGCAGCGCTTCGGACGCCGTGCCGCTCCGCTACGGAGTACGTTTCGCCTCGTCGTCCGCCGCGTCCTCCGCTCTCGAGGCGGCGTCGGGCACTCTGTACGAGGACCTGGCGCACATTTCGAGCAGCGTGGAACTGAGCGTGAGGATGCTCGTCCCGGGACGCCACGTGCGACAGCCGTCGTCCTCCGGGAGCGAAGTCTCGGCAGCGACCGGACGAGGGGCAGCCGCATCGGATGCGCCACTCCCCACTGCTGCGGACATCCGCAGGCAGGCGAGCGTTGTTCACCGGCGGCTGAGGGACGCTTCGATCGCTGCCGCCCCGCCTCGCCTGGGGGAGGGCCGGTGGGCACTGGTAGGTGCCTACCTGGTGCAAAGGGGAGGCACCGCGGCCTTCGTGGACCTGGTGGGCCGCCTGGAGACCCCACGAGCCAGGCTGTTCTGCACAGGGCCGTGGCCGCCTTACAATTTCGTCCGGGGGCCGGCGACGCTGGCTTCGTTGGCGGATTGATAACATCTGTCCTACGCCTCGGTCCTGAACCGGGCCTCTGCAGTCGGGCCAACGTCGTCCCGGTGGAGCGGATCTCCAACTCTACGGGGGACGAAGAACATGAAGCCGACATCGGAAGGTCTTTACAGCGCTGAGCTCGAGCACGACGCGTGCGGCGTGGCATTCGTCGCGCAGGCGACGGGCCGTCGCAGCCACTCGGTCGTACGACAGGCCCTGGGCGCTCTTCTGAACCTGGAGCACCGTGGAGCTTCGGGTGCCAGCGCCGACGTGGGGGACGGATCCGGCATCCTGGTCCAGGTTCCCGACCGGTTCCTCCGAGAGGTGACCGGGTTCGGACTTCCGCCGGAAGGCGCCTACGCGACCGGGATCGCATTCCTGCCGAGGGACAACCCGGAGTCCGCTGCCGGAGCGATCGAGAAGCTGGCCGCATCGGAGTCCCTGACGGTGCTGGGCTGGCGGGAGCTTCCGGTCGACCGCGACGCGATAGGCCAGGCGGCGCGCGACCTGCAGCCGGTGCTGCGCCAGCTGTTCCTGTCGTCCGACCAGGCGGTCGGGATGGAGCTGGAGCGGAGGGTGTTCATCCTGCGCAAGAGGATCGAGAGGGAGCTGGATGGCGTCTACTTCCCGAGCCTGTCGTCGCGAACTCTCGTCTACAAGGGAATGCTGACCACCCCGCAGCTTCCCCAGTTCTACACCGACCTTTGCGACCCGCGACTGGAGAGTGCGATAGCGCTGGTGCACTCCCGGTTCTCGACCAACACGTTCCCGTCGTGGCCGCTGGCGCACCCCTACCGACTGATCGCCCACAACGGCGAGATCAACACGGTGCAGGGCAACAGGAACTGGATGCGGGCGAGGGAGTCGATGCTGGCGTCGGACGTGCTGCCGGGCGACCTGAGCCGCATCCTGCCCGTCTGCACGCCGGGGGCGAGCGATTCCGCCACGTTCGACGAGGTGCTGGAGCTGCTCCACATGGGCGGCCGGTCGCTGCCCCACGCGGTCCTGATGATGGTGCCCGAAGCGTGGGAACGCCACGCTTCGATGGACCCTGCTCGCAGGGACTTCTACCGGTTCCACGCTTCGCTGATGGAGCCGTGGGACGGTCCGGCGGCGATCGCTTTCACCGACGGCACGGTGGTCGGGGCCGTGCTGGACCGCAACGGTCTGCGTCCGGGCCGGTACTGGGTCACGTCGGACGGTCTGGTCGTGCTGGCATCCGAAGTGGGTGTGGTGGACGTGGACCCGTCGATGGTGGTGCGCAAAGGACGGCTGGAACCGGGAAAGATGTTCCTGGTCGACACGGCCGCCGGGCGGATCGTGTCCGACGACGAGGTGAAGGCAGGTCTCGCCGCCGAGCACCCCTACCGGGAGTGGCTGGACCAGGGACTGGTCCAGTTCGACGACCTGCCGGTAAGGCGGATGCTGCTTCCGCAGTACGCCTCGCTGGCCCCCCATCAGCGCCTGTTCGGGTACACGAACGAGGACATGCGGCTGTTGCTGGCCCCGATGGCCAGGACGGGCGCCGAGGCGATCGGCTCGATGGGCAACGACACTCCGGTGGCGGTGCTCTCCCAGAAGCCGAAGCTGGCGTTCGACTACTTCACCCAGCTCTTCGCGCAGGTGACCAATCCCCCGCTGGACGCCATCCGGGAGGAGCTGGTGACGTCGCTGTCGGCCGCCACGGGTCCCGAAGGCAACCTGTTGGAAGCGGGGCCGCAGTCGTGTCGGCAGGTGGTGCTGCCCTACCCCGTCATCGACAACCACCAGCTGGCCAAGCTGCTCTACATCAACCGCGACGGGGAGACACCCGGCTTCGAGTCGTTCGCTATCGACGGTCTCTACGACCCGACCGGCGGCGGGGAAGCGATGGCTGCGGCGATCGAGCAGGTGCGGTCGGAGGTCAGCGCCGCCGTGGCGCAGGGCGCCAACATCGTGGTGCTGTCCGACCGCCACAGCTCCGCAGAGCTGGCCCCCATACCGTCGCTGCTGCTCACGTCGGCCGTCCACCATCGTCTGATCCAGGAGGGAACCCGGTCACGGGTGGGCCTGATAACGGAGTCCGGCGACGCCCGGGAAGTTCACCACCTGGCGTTGCTCATCGGTTACGGCGCGACGGCTGTGAACCCCTACCTGGCGCTGGACTCGGTGGTGGAGATGGCCCGGCAATCTGTACTGGGCGACGTGGACGAAGGCGTTGCGGTGCGCAACTACGTCAAAGCGGCCTGCAAGGGCATTCTCAAGGTGATGTCCAAGATGGGCATATCGACGATCGCTTCGTACATGGGGGCACAGGTGTTCGAGGCTGTCGGCCTGTGCCGGGAGGTGGTGGACGAGTACTTCCGCGGCACGTCGTCTCGCATCGGCGGGATCGGGCTCGACGGCCTGGCCGCCGACGTCGCAGCCCGCCATGCCTTGGCCCATCTGGACCGTCCGTCCTCGCTGGCGCACAGGGAGCTGGAGACGGGGGGCGACTACCAGTGGAGGCGTGAGGGCGAGTACCACCTGTTCAATCCGGAGACGGTGTTCCGCCTGCAGCACTCGACGCGGGCCAACCGGTACGACATCTTCAAGGACTACACGTCCCGAGTCGACACCCAGGCCCAGCGGATGGCGACCCTGCGCGGTCTGTTCCGGCTGCGAACCGAGGACGTGACGCCGGTCCCGCTGGACCAGGTGGAGCCGGTGGAGGATGTGCTGAAGCGCTTCTCCACGGGCGCCATGTCGTACGGGTCGATCTCGAAAGAGGCGCACGAGACGCTGGCCGTAGCGATGAACCGTATCGGGGCGAAGTCGAACACCGGGGAGGGCGGCGAGGACTCGGACCGGTTCGGCACCGATCCCGGCGGGGACTCTCGGCGGAGTGCGATCAAGCAGGTGGCTTCGGGCCGCTTCGGCGTCACCAGCGAGTACCTGGCCAACGCGGACGACATCCAGATCAAGATCGCCCAGGGTGCCAAGCCGGGAGAAGGGGGCCAGCTGCCGGGCTACAAGGTCTACCCCTGGATCGCCAAGACCCGGCACTCGACTCCGGGCGTGGGCCTGATCTCGCCTCCCCCGCACCACGACATCTACTCGATCGAGGACCTGGCCCAGCTGATCTTCGACCTGAAGTGCGCCAATCCTCGAGCAAGGGTGCACGTGAAGCTGGTGTCCGAGACTGGTGTGGGAACGATCGCGGCAGGCGTGGCGAAGGCCAAGGCGGACGTGATCCTGATCGCAGGCCACGACGGCGGTACCGGGGCAGCGCCGCAGGGTTCGGTCAAGCACGCGGGCGTGCCGTGGGAGCTGGGCCTGGCGGAGACACAGCAGACGCTGCGACGGAACGGGCTGCGGGGACGGGTCGTGGTGCAGGCGGACGGTCAGATGAAGACCGGCCGGGACGTGATCGTGGCGGCGCTGCTGGGAGCGGAGGAGTTCGGGTTCGCCACGGCGCCGCTGGTGGTGTCCGGCTGCATCATGATGAGGGTCTGCCACCTGGACACCTGCCCAGTGGGGATCGCAACGCAGAACCCGGAGCTGCGCGCCAGGTTCACCGGCAAGCCGAAGTTCGTCGAGACCTTCTTCCGGTTCATCGCGGAGGAGGTGAGGGAGCACCTTGCCGCCCTGGGGCTGCGCTCGCTGGAGGAGGCGGTCGGCCGCCACGACCTGCTGGACAAGGTCGAGGCGATCGAGCACTGGAAGGCGGCCCGCCTGGACCTGAGCGCGATACTCGATCCGCCCGAACTGCACGGCGAGGGCCAGCAGCACCTTCGCTGCGTCGAGAGCCAGGACCACGGGCTGGAAGGCCAGCTGGACCACCGTCTGATCGACCTGGCCGGTCCGGCCCTGGACGGGTCCCAGAAGGTCGAGGCGACACTCGACATCCGCAACACCGACCGGTCGATCGGGACGATGCTGGGCTACGAGATCTCGCGCCGGTTCGGGGCGGAGGGGCTGGACCCGGGCACGCTGTCGTTCGATCTCCACGGGTCGGCGGGGCAGAGCCTCGGAGCGTTCCTGCCGAGAGGGGTGACGTTGCGGCTGTGGGGGGACGCCAACGACTACGTGGGCAAGGGTCTCTCCGGCGGAACGTTGGTGCTCGCCCCGCCCGCCGGCTCGCCGTTCCCGGCAGAGGAGAACGTGATAGCAGGGAACGTGCTGCTCTACGGGGCGACCAGCGGAGAGATGTTCGTTCGGGGAGTGGTAGGCGAAAGGCTGTGCGTCCGCAACTCCGGGGCGACGGTCGTGGTGGAGGGGATCGGCGACCACGGCTGCGAGTACATGACCGGTGGCAGGGCCGTCGTGCTGGGGCCGGTCGGGCGCAACTTCGCAGCCGGCATGTCGGGGGGGATCGCTTACCTGCTGGACTCCCCTGGTCTGGAGAAGCGGGTCAATGCCGAGACGGTGGACCTCGACGCTCTCGACGCCGAGGACCGGGAGTGGCTGCGGGCGATACTCGACCGGCACCTCTCCGAGACGGGGTCGGCGGTGGCGTCGGCGCTGTTGTCCGACTGGGGCGCCTCGGTGGACCGCTTCGTCAAGGTGATGCCGAAGGACTACAAACGGGTGCTGAGGGCGGCCGCTCTGGCAGCCCAGCAGGGCGGGTCTGTAGACGACGCGGTAATGGCGGCGGCACATGGCTGATCCTCGAGGGTTCCTCAAGTACGGCAGGCAGATGCCGCCCCGCCGGCCCGTTTCCGAACGGCTGCACGACTGGAAGGACGTCTACACGAGGCCGGAGCGCCAGCAGACCGAGATCCAGGCCGCTCGGTGCATGGACTGCGGCATCCCGTTCTGCCACCAGGGCTGCCCCCTCGGGAACCTGATCCCCGAATGGAACGACCTGGTGTTCCGCTCCCAGTGGATGGACGCCTCCGACCGGCTCCACGCGACGAACAACTTCCCCGACTTCACCGGCCGGCTGTGCCCGGCCCCGTGCGAGCCGGCGTGCGTGCTGTCGATCGGGGACCAGCCGGTGACGATCAAGACCATCGAGCAGGAGATCGGCGAACGGGCGTTCGAGGCCGGGTGGCTGGCGCCAAAGCGCCCATCACGACAGACCGGACGATCGGTGGCGGTGGTCGGCTCCGGGCCGTCCGGACTGGCGGCCGCCCAACAGTTGACTCGGGCCGGGCACAGGGTGGTCGTCTTCGAGCGGGCCGACCGAGCCGGCGGCCTGCTCCGCTACGGCATTCCGGACTTCAAGCTGGAAAAGTGGGTGTTGGACCGCCGCCTGGCACAGATGGAGGCGGAGGGAACGCAGTTCCGCACGGGCATCGAGGTGGGCGTAGACGTGGACGCGGCCGAGCTGAGGAGCGGGTTCGACGCTGTCGTACTGGCAGGTGGTGCGACGATGCCTCGCGATCTTTCGATACCGGGCCGGGATCTCGACGGCGTGCATCAGGCGATGGAGTACCTGCCCCTCGCCAACCGGGTCGGAGCGGGAGACCTGGATCGCTCTCCGTTGGACGCGCGGTCCAAGCGGGTGGTGGTGATCGGAGGTGGCGACACAGGCGCCGACTGCATAGGCACGGCCCATCGCCAAGGTGCGGCGCAGGTGTACCAGTTGGAGATCATGCCCCGGCCGCCCGAGGTGGCGCACCCGTCGACGCCGTGGCCGCTGTGGCCGCTGATCATGAGGGCCTCCCCCGCTCACGAGGAGGGGGGAGAGAGGCTGTTCGCTTTGAGCACCGACTCGTTCCTCGGCGACGACCGGGGCCGGGTGCGAGCCATCGCCGCGCACGAGGTGCTGGTCAGCACCGATGGCGGCCGTATGCGGTTCGACGCGGTGCCGGGCTCCGAGACGAGCCTGGAGTGCGACATGGTGCTGCTGGCCCTGGGGTTCCTCGGGCCCGAGCGGGGAGGCATGGTGGACCAGCTCGGCCTGAGCGTGGACGGGAGAGGCAACATCTCACGCGACCGGTCCTGGATGACCGAAGCGGAAGGAGTGTTCGTCTGCGGCGACATGGGGCGGGGACAGAGCCTGATCGTGTGGGCCATAGCCGAGGGCCGCTCGGCAGCGTCCGCCTGTGACCGGTGGCTGACCGGACGGTCCGTGCTGCCTTCCCCACTGCTGCCGACGGACGCGCCGATGCGGGTCTGACCGTGCGGCTCCCTGCTGCTCGCCGGACGGAGCTGCGGATGCAGGACAACGCGGGCGGTTCGGGCGTCATGTGGTCCGGTGGCGGCGAGGACCTGAACGTCAACCTGGTGGAGCTGGCGCCTGCCACCGCCATCGGTATGCACGTGAACACCGAAGTGGACGTGCTGCTCGTCGGGGTGTCCGGGTCAGGCATGGTCGAGACCGGAGCACCGGCGGAAGGAGTCGAGGTCGCCGCTCATCGGTTGGCTTCGGGCGTTTTGGTGGAGATCCCCAAGGGTCTTCAGCGAAGCATCGCGGCAGGAGACGCAGCCCCACTGCGATACCTGAGCGTCCACCGGCGCCGGCAGCTTCGTATGGGTGCGACCCGCTGACCAGCTCCGACCGGGGGGCGCCAGGTCCGACCCCCCGGAGCGCCAGGTCCGACCTGCCGGGGCGGTGGGCCCGACCCCCGGAGCGCCAGGTCCGACCTGCCGGGGCGGTGGGCCCCGGGATCAGTCGTACTTCTCGACGCGGACCCTGTCGGCGTCCAGGCCGCAGTCCAGCAGTGCCGCCTCGGCCAGGTCGACCATCTCGGGCGCTCCGCACGCATAGCCGATGAGCGCCACCACGTCGCTGCCCCTGGCCGTCAGCTCGGCTACCGAGTCGGCCACCATCGGAAGATCTATACGACGGTGGTAACGGGCACCGGGATGCCCCGGAGAGCGGGTGAAGGTGTGGACCACCTCCAGCCATTCGTGTTGGCGTTCCAGCCTGCCCAACTCCTCTGCGTAGATGACGAAGTCGGCCGACTTGGAGGAGAAGAGCAGGCGGGTCGGCACCGAGAGGCCCTTGACGACTGCGTAGCGGATCATCGACATGAACGGCACCACGCCACTTCCGGCGGCAATCAGGAGCACCGGGCCGCCTTCGGACTCGGTCCAGGTGAAGTTGCCGTGCGGGCCTCTCACTTCGATCTTGTCCCCGGCTGCCACATGACGGACCAGCTTCGGCGAGACCAGGCCGCCGTCCATCTCCTTGACGGTGACGTCGATCACCGACGCGTCGGGAAGCGGTGACGATCCGATCGAATAGGCCCGCTGGATGGGACGGGGCCTACCCTCCACCGGGTAACGGACGTTGTAGTACTGGCCGGGCAGGAAGCCCGGCGCGTCGGACAGAGCAATGCGCAGCGTGACCGTCTCGGGAGTCTCCTGGATCACCTCCTGCACCTCGGCGGTCTGCCACTGCGGCCTGGGCTCGGCTCGGCGGGCAGCCCGGGATGCAGCCAGTCGCTGTGCGCGATCCTCGGCTGAGCTGGGGGCGGGAGGAGTGGTCATGCTCGGCTCCTGACTCGGTCCGCAGAACTGACTCGGTCCGCAATGGCTGGGGTGGGCACTGATCGGGTCCGCAGCGGGGCGGCGCGACCATCCTAATGAACGCGGAAGGCTGGGCACAGCGGCCGAGGCGACCGGCGCGGTCGTTCCCCGCTAGCAGCCCCCCGGCGGACCGGGCGTCCCGGGACCGATCGACGGCGAGTCGACCAGGCCGGTGTCGGATGTCCTCGACACGCCGCCCAGGTGGACCACGTACCACACGCCTCGCCAGGAGATGAGCGACATAATGCCGATCGACCGCACCTGGCCGCCCTCTTCGTAGACCATGCGGGAGCCGGGCAGGTGCCAGTAGCCGATGCGGTTGTAGCAGTAGCCGGGGACGATCCACGTGGCGTAGCCGGGGACGGTCGTGACACGGAGCAGCTTGGCGCCGGCAGCCTGCGGCCCGAGCAGCGCGTGCGCGGCGGCGACGTCCAGCGCGAAGTGGGCGACGAGCCGGTTGGCGTAGTCGGCGGAGGGATTGGAGATCGCCTTCACCTGCAGGTAGGCGGAGCGGGGGAAGAAGGATCGCATCGCCGTGGGGACCGAGCCGGTGACGATGCCGTCCCACAAAGCGTTCATCTCCGCGTGGAACTGGGGGCTGGTCGTGGAAGGCAGCACTGTGGTCTGGGGCAGCAGTCCCGGATCGGTAGTGGTGGTCGTCGTCGGCTTCCCTGACGGGGGCCGCTTGGCGGCGGGAACCTTCGACGGTGTGGCCGCCGTGCTGCCGGGAGCGGTCGCTCGATCGTGGCTCCCCGGAGACGCTGGAGCTCCACCCCCGCAGGCGGAAAGAAGCACTCCTGCAACCGCCACCACCGCTGCCGGCAGCGGACGATGCGGCACCGGCCGCAACCAGCGGTGACCTGTCAGGTGTGGCTCCCGGCAACCGCGTCCCCCCGGGACAGTTCCTCGCCGGAGGACTTGCGCTGTCCCGATCCACCGCGTCCCGTACCGAAGTAGACGAACAGGAGCAGCCCGGCGACCAGACCGGCCATGATCGCAACTATCAACACCACAAGGGCCAACACGGCCAGGAGAGTGCCCATAGCGCGTTGAGGCTAGTGCCCGGTGGCGCAGCCGTCCAAGCCGTCCGCCCATCGGCGGCGGCGCCTGGCCCGCCACAGGATCGACGACCCTCCGGCGATCAACGCTGCTCCGGCGACCGACTCGGTGACGACGGGGACGCCGGTCTGGGCTGCGGTCGCCCCGGCCACGGTCGGACTGCCCGGAACGAGCACCGCCAGGTCCGCCGGGCCCGTCACCGTCACCTGCTCGCCGCCGCCGGCAACCTGGGCGGCCGTTCCCACGGGCGTCGGCCCGAGCGAGACCACCGAGGCGCCAGCCGGCAGCCCGCCCTGACTTACCTGACTTATCAGCACGGACAGCGGCCGTGCGAACGGACCAGTCAACGGCTGGCCTCTCGACTCGACGACGACCCCGACTCCTGCCGCTGCGTGGAGCCCCGGCCGACCCCCGTCCCCGATCGCGGCCAGGTCCGGCGAAGTAAGAACCAGCTGGACCGGCCCCGGGAACGCCCCAGATGGGACGTCGACCACCACCCGCGCACCGCCCACCGTCGCCGTCGCCTGACCGCCCGTCACCGGCACCGAGGCGACGTCTGCGACCGTGTCGTACCCGCCCGGCACGGCGGTCGCCCCCGCAGTGGCGGCCGCGAGGAGCGGCGCGGCGGCGGCCGCGAGAGCCAAGCCGAGCCTGGCCGGCCCCCGCCCGAGCGAAGGTTCCATTCCTCCTACATCGGGAACCGAGCCTTCATCCTGAAGGCTACGGCAGGATTCAGGTGATGTCCTGCGCTATCTCGCGGTAGCGGGCGGCCCGCTTGTCGAGCTCGTCGCGGAATGCGACGGTCCGCTCCAGGCGCCGCTGCACTCTGTCCCGCAGATCTTCGACGATCGCCAGGGCGTCTGCGGCCAGCTCCCTCCTTCGCAGGGGGTCTTCTCCACCTCGCCGGTACTCGCTGCGGAGCGACTCCAGCCGGTCCTCGGCGCGCACGACTGTCGCTATGTCGTCCAGGTTCAAGCCCATCAACTGCTGCAGCTCCCTGATCCGCAGGACGGTGGCCAGCTGCGACGAGGCGTAGCGCCGGCATCCTCCGGCCGCCAGCTCGCGCGGCACGACCAGGCCCATCTCGTCGTAGTAGCGCAGTGTCCGCTCCGACACTCCCGCGGAGCGGGCCAGCTGGCCGATGCTGACCGTTTCGTCCGTCTCGTCCGTGTCGTCCCTCTCCCCCGCCTTCTCCGCATCACCCGTACCGGCACCGGCGGCGCGCCGGGTGGCGTCCAGGGCCGTCTCCGGCTGGCCGGTCGGGCGGTGGGTCACCAAGGCGTCGCGGTTGCCCATCTCAGGCGCTCCTGTCGGCCGAGCCTGCTGGGACGGAACCTACGGGGAAGCGCTCGCCGTCCGCCGCTGGCCGCCCCAGGGGACCTTCGGAAGGAACCGGTTCGGTGTAGTGGAACTTTCCTCCCCGCAATGCCGATGCGACGCCGGCGACGGCCGTGGCCAGGACCGCGAACCCGAGGGCGTCTCTCAGGCCGGAGGAGAACGGACCCTCGATGGCGTGGGGAAAGAACGACCGCCCGGTCACGTAGGCGGCGTTGGCGTGAGGCACGGTTGCCAATGCGGGCCCCAGCAGCTTGAGCATCGGGTTGTACCCGAGCAGGGAAGCGAACAGCGTCGCCGTCGGAGGAAGGTGCGACACCTTGTTCGCCACTCCGGCGGGAATCCGCTGTGCCACCAGACCGTGGTAGAGCGAGGTCTGCAGGCCGCCCGAGATCCCGACGATCATGAGCGAGAAGAACACCCCAATGGACAGCACCATGGCCGAGTTCTGGAACGTGGCCGCCATGCCTGCCCCCGAGCCCCTCTGGGAAGGGGGTAGGCTGTTCATGATCGCTGCGCGGTTCGGCGACGCGAACAGGCCCATCCCGATGCCGTTGGCGAAGAGCACCACGGCGAACCAGGCGTAGGGGAACTCGATCGGCAGCAGAGCCAGCCCGACGAAGCTCAGAGTCGCTATGGCCATTCCGGCAGTGGAGAACGGGCGAGCCCCGAAGCGATCCGAGAGATAGCCGGAGATCGGCCCGGCAACCAGGAACCCGACCGTGAGGGGAAGCATGTAGATACCCGCCCACAACGGCGTGTTGGCGAACGAGTAGCCGTGCAGCGGCAGCCAGATGCCCTGCAGCCAGATGATCAACATGAACATCAGCCCGCCCCGTCCGAGGGCGGCCAGAAGGTTCGCCACATTGCCGGCGCTGAACGCCCGTATGCGGAACAGGTTCAAATGGAACATCGGTTCGGGCACCTTCGTCTCGATCGCGGCGAACACCCCCAGGACCGAGATCCCCGCCGCCAAGGCTGCGATCACCCACGGATCGGTCCAGCCCATCAGATGGGAACCGTAAGGCATGATCCCATAGGTGATGCCGGTGAGCAGCACGACCAGGCCGACTGCGAACGCCACGTTGCCGTACCAGTCGATCCTGGCGGGCGCACGGGCGCCCCGCTCCTGGAGCTTCATGTAGGACCACACGGCGCCGAACACTCCTATAGGAACCGAGACCAGGAACACCAATCGCCAGTCGATCGGCCCTAGCAGACCACCGAGGACGAGGCCTATGAAGGAGCCGGCGATGCCTGCGATCTGGTTGATCCCCAGTGCCATCCCGCGCTGGTTCTCCGGAAAGGCGTCGGTGAGGATCGCAGAGGAGTTCGCGAACAGCATCGCTCCGCCCACGCCCTGACCGAGCCTCATGCCTATGAGCCAGAGCGCACCCGCCGCTCCGTGCATCCATGTGACGGACAACAGGACGGAAAATGCGGTGAACACGGCGAAGCCCAGATTGTAGATCCTGACACGTCCCACCATGTCGCCCAACTTGCCCAAGCTGACGACAAACACGGCCGTCATCACCATGAAGCTCATTATCAGCCACAACAGGTAGCCGCTGTTTGCCGGCACCAGCGGATTGAGCCCGATGCCCCGGAACACGTCCGGGAGCGCTATCAGCATTATCGACAAATTGATCGTCCCGATCAGCATGCCGAGGGTGGTGTTGGACAAGGCCACCCATTTGTAGCGATCAGGGCGTCGCGACTCCTCCTCGGTGCGCAAGCGTTGCTCGACTTCGCCGGACATGGGCATCTCCTTGCAGCGTCGCTGGGGGTGGCGCTCTTTTCGACTGACGGGCCAAAGTTGCCGCAGTTAACGTCAGCGTCAAGTGTAGCGATCCAGACGCGTCGCCGAACGGGTCCCAGAGAGGTCCCAGGGGCCCCGCAGAGGTCCCTGAGTGCTCTCAGGGGTCCCGGAAAGGTCCCCAGAAGGGCGGGAACCACGGAAGGGTGCGGTACACGACGGCGACCGGTAGGGATCGCCCACCACCCGCTGGAGGCGGCGTAAATCTTCGACTGGACCGCGAAGGGCGAGAAGCCCTGGCCCTTACGGAACGCTCCGCCGGTGCATATGCCAACAGGCGACCGAAGCCGCCCGGTGGGGACGTCCGCTCGGGCTCAGGCGCGCCTGCGGGACCGCGTGGGGCCTGCTGCCTCAGTCCGAGGAAGCTCACGACCGCCCTTGGGGCGTGCGTCATCCAGTTCGGCGATCGCGGCTTCGAGGTCCCGCACCACTCCGCCCAGAGGGACTACGTTGAGGACGCCCTGACCACCCCGGAGGAGATCCACCACTTCCTCCCCCGTCTGGGCGAGCACGGAGCGAGACCCAGCTAGCACGAGATTGGCGGAGGATGTCTCCGTCTGGAGGTCAGTACGAAGGCAGTTGATCGCTCGCCTAGCGGTCTGAAGGGACACACCACTGTCGAGAAGCTGCTTGATCACCTTCAGCTCCAGCAGGTCCCGGTACGAGTACCGCCTTTGTGTCCCACTTCCCTTGGCTTCGGCGAGGGAAGGCGTCAGCAGACCGGTCCTGGCCCAGTAGTCCAACTGCCGATACGTGATCCCGACGATAGAGCACACCTGGGGGCCCCGAAAGCCTCGATCCTGCCGTTCGCTGCTCTCGACGCCCACCGAACCTCCGCTTACTGGCACCTTGCCGGTACCCTCTGCACTGGCGTAGTTACGCTCCTGTAAGCAGGATACCGTGACGGGCATCCTCTGTCAATCAAGAGAAGCGCGGCCCGATCAGGGGAAGGCCGGTCGATCAGGGGAGGGCCGGAGCGGCTCCCGCTACGACGACCCGAAGTCTTCGGGCCGCACCTGGTCCAGGAATCGCTGGAACTCGTCCACCAGTTCCTCGGGGTTCGACTCGTCCTCGTCCGGCTCGTCGTTGTCGAGCACCACTCCGGCTGCGTCCAGGAGCTCCTCCGTCACGAAGATCCGGGCCCCGGTGCGCGCAGCGAGCGCTATGGCGTCCGAGGGCCTGCTGGAAATCCTTATCTCGCGGCCATCGACGAGCAGCTGAAGCTCGGAGTAGTAGGTGTCGTCGACGACTTCGGTGACCACCATCCTGTCCACCTTTGCACCCAGAGCACCGACCAGGTCCCGCATCAGGTCGTGCGTGAGCGGACGGGGCGTCTCGATGCCCTGGATGGCATAGGCGATCGCTGTCGCCTCGGGAGCGCCGATGAAGATCGGCAGCGTCCTGCGTGACCTGGAGGGCTCCTGCAGCAGCACGACCGGTGTGTTGGACCGCACGTCGACCCGGACGGCGATCAGCTCGACCTCTACCACTCTCGAGAACTTGCCGCCGGCCACAACACAAAACCTATCCCCATCCAGCGGGGTGGCCACACCGTTCAGGTGACTCGGGACGCCGCGAGGCGTATACGCCCGCGAGCGGCCGCGGTAACGGCTCCCAGTCGAGCGCCGACGCCTGGGCAAGTACGTTCCAGATGCGTCTCAGCTGCCTTTGAGCTCCGCCAGCTCCCACTTGAGCAACGCAGAACGCAGCTCGGCGGCAAGGGCACAAAGGTCGTCGAGGGCAACCGCTGCTGCAGCCGCCGCCTCGGGGTTCCGCAGGCGCAACTGGGAGCTGACCGCTTGACCGAACAGGTTCACCTCTCTGTCCACACTGCTCCGGTAGGTGCGCAGGTGCCTGGCCTCGAGGCCGTAGGCGGCGAAACGGGCCGCAATGTCGGCTACCACCTTCGCCTTGTAGTCGTAGTACCGGCTTCCCTCGCGATCGTGGCTCCGGATCAGCCCGTACTGCTCCAGGGAGTCCACTTCCCGGTCGGACAAACCGCTGGCGTTCGCCAGCTCCCTCCTGGTGAACACCCGGCTGGCCGCAGTGCCCTCCTCGGCCACCGCCGGTCCGGCGGAAGACTCCCTCCCCGCCGCAACCGCCACGGCGGGGGCGCCTTCGGTCTCCGCCGTCTCGAGGACGGCCACAAGGCTCCCGGAACCCCCTTCGCGACGATGCTCGTTCTCTTCGGCGGCAACGTTGCCGACGGAAGCGGCCGCGGAGCGGATCTCCGCTCCGGCTCCGGCTCCGGCATAGGCGTCAGCATCGGCGTCATTGCCGTAGGGCTCGGCGGCGATGCTGGGCTTGCTGGCTGAGCCGGGGCTGCTGGAGAGCGGGTCCGCGCCTCCCCCTTCGTGGCCGGGCGGCAGCACCGGTTCCTCCTCCCCGCCGGGCGCCGTCGCTTCGCCCAGGCCGGAAGCAGAACCGGGGGCGTCGTAGGGAACCGTACCTTCGCCGAGGCGGTCCTTGATGACCTTCAGCGGTAGGAAATGCTCCCTCTGCTGCTCCAGGATCCACCGCAGGCGTGCTACATCCGCTTCGTAGAACTTGCGATACCCCGACGGCGTCCGCTCCGGCGAGATGAGACCTTGGCTCTCGAGGAAGCGGATCTTCGAGATGGTCACGTCGGGGAACTCCGCCTTCAACAGTGCCAGCACGTCGCCTATGGACATGTACGTACGCTCGCCCACCGTGTCACCCTTCCGGGGATGAAACTATGAACACCAGCTTGAACTTGCCGATCTGCACCTCGTCGCCAGCGGAGAGCGGGGCCTGCTCTATCCGCTCCCGGTTCAGGTAGGTGCCGTTCAACGATCCTACGTCCTTGACGACGTATCCCTCCCCGCTCCGCAGGAACTCGGCATGACGGCGTGACACCGTGATGTCGTCGAGGAAGATGTCGCTCTCCGGATGGCGACCGGCCCGAGTCACGGACGACTCGAGCCCGTACCGGGATCCGGCGTTCGGGCCTCTCTTGACCAGCAGCATGCCGGTGCCCGGCGCGAGCTCGGGGACCGCCACCGACAGCTCCTCCTCGGCACCCTCCAAGCCGCCCTCGACCGGCTGGAAAGTAACCGTCGTGTCCTCGGAACCCAGTGCGAGCGAAGCACCACAGGAGGAGCAGAAGTTGGCATCGACCGGATTCCGGTGGCCACAGTTGTTGCAGAACACGTCAGTCACCGTAGTACCGAATCGAGATCGGGCAGGGCAAGGGCTTCTTCGGGCACCGCTTCAGTCGGCAGTCAGCTGACGGTAGGACTCGGCGTCGAGCAAGCCCTCCACCTCGGCTGGATCGGACGGCTCGACGACACAGACCCAACCCTCTCCGTAAGGGTCCTCGTTGAGCAGCTGCGGAGAGTCCGCCAGGCTCGCGTTGACCTCCACCACCACCCCGGCGACAGGCGAATAGAGATCCGAGACGGACTTCGTGGACTCGACTTCTCCGACGACCGCCGATGTGGCCACGCTGTCGCCCACGTTGGGCAGTTGCACGAACACCACGTCGCCGAGGGCGTCCTGGGCGTAGTCGGTGATGCCGACTCGTATCCTGCCGTCCTCGATCCGGCTCCATTCGTGATCAGACGTGTAGCGGAGACCTTCGGGCACGTTCATCGGCGGCACCCTAGCTCAGAGCACCGGCACGTCCGCCACTTGCCCAGGGAGAAATGATCCCTTCTATGCGGGACGCCCATTCGACGGCCCTTGCGGCGGCTGCTTCGGCGGTCGCCGCCTCCACCCAGAGATGCGTGTAGGGATCGTCCGGGTCCGGCATGACGAGCACCCAACCACCGTCCAAGGGGATCTTCACGCCGTCGATCAGGATCAGCTCGGCGCCGTGGACCAGCTCCACCACGCTCCGCATCACGAGACCCTTGGCCTCCCACGGCGTACCGACCCGGCGATGGACCAGATGCGTCTCCGGCGCCATGTCCGCCAGCTTCGAAAGCCTCAGACCGGTCTCCGCCGACATCGACAGCAGCTTGACCAGCGTGGTCGCTGCGTCGTAAGCGGGCAGTACGTCCGCGAAGATGAAGCCGCCGTCCAGGCCGACGGCGAAGTCCACTTCACCGCTGGTCGCAAGCTCCATGAGGTGTGACGTGGACATCTTGGCCCACACCACCTTCGCCCCGACGGCCTCGCACATGGCGGCCGCAGCCGCCGGGGCACTGACTGGAAAAGCGATCCTGGGAGAATCGCTGGTGGCCAGAACCAGCTGCAGCATCGCAAAAGCTGCAGCCCGGTCGCTCAGCACTCGCCCCAGGTCGTCCACCAACGCCACGGTCTCTCCCCCGGGCTCGATCACGGCGCCGACGTGGGCTCCCGAGGAACGCACGAGCTCCGAGACGCGCTCCGTCTGAACCCCCCTGTCGAAGCCCATCGCCTGCGCCGTCGCCGCATAGGGATTGACCGCCAGCACATCGGCCGTCAGCTTCGCCAGCACGTTCGGCATCACGAAGCTGGACGTGCCGTAGGCGTAGTCGACGACCAGCTTGAACCGGGCCGACCTGACCGGCGCAAGATCGACCGCCGAAGTTATGGTCGCGACGTACCGCTCCAGGACGCGAGCCGGGAACTCCAGGTCCCCGATCTCCCCTGCCAGTGCCCTCCTGAAGTCCTCCCGGCTCAGCAGGCGCTCGATCTTGCGCTGAGCCGACTCGTCTATGTCCAGGCCGTCGGGGTCCAGGAACCGGATCACGACCGACTGGGCGTCCTCGTGGGCCAGCCGCACGCTCACTCCGCCCTGCGCGCGAGTGGTGCGTATGGCGAACCGCGTCACCGGCATGGACGTGGCCTCGAGGTCGTCCACGTCCACCCCCGAACAGTTCAGCCCCACCATGATCGCCCGCTTGAGAACCCTTGCCGCCCTGCTCGTGTCCCGAGAGGTGACCACGTGGCTGCCCTTCGGCAACGTCGCCGCGTACGCCATCGACAGGCGCACCGCCAGCTCCGGGCTGATGTCCACGTTCGCCAGACCCGAAACGCTGCCCCCCATGCCGAAGAGGTTCCGTGCCGCTCGCGTCTCCCAGATGATGGACGAGTTGACGACCGCACCCCTCTCGACCGTCTTCGACGGGTAGACCTTCACGCCCTCGGACAGAAGCGCGTCGGCTCCCACCCGGCAGCGGTCACCGAGGACGACCCCCTCTTCGCAGCGAGCGCCGCGACGCAGGTCGCTCGACCGCCCTATCACGCATCCCCTGAGCGACACCGCGGGTCCGACCAGGCAGTTGTCGTGAACCACCGATCGTTCGAGAGTTGCCTCGGGGCCCACCCGCACGTTCGCCCCCAGCACCGAGTACGGACCGAGCCGGGCTCCGGCGCCTATGCGGGCATAGTCGCCTATGACCGCAGGACCCTCGATGACCGCACTGGGATCGACTTCGACCCCTTCGCCCAACCACACGCCCGGGCGGAGGCGGAACCCGGGAATGTCCACCTCCGCTTTCGAGTCCAGCACGTCCGTATGGGCCGCGAGGTAGGCGCCGAGCGTACCGACATCCTCCCAGTAGCCCTCCACCACGCAGCCGAAGAGCCGCTTCCCCGCGTCGAGGAGCGCCGGGAAGACCTCCGACGAGAAGTCGACCGGTCGTCCCGCCGGGATGAAGTCGAACACCTCCGGCTCCAGCACGTACACCCCGGTGTTGACGGTGTCGCTGAACACCTGTCCCCACGTCGGCTTCTCCAAGAACCGCTCTATGGACCCGTCCGGACGGGTGATCACGATCCCGAACTCGAGAGGGTTCTCCATGGCCTTCAGCGCGATCGTCGCCATGGCGTCGTTGGCGTCGTGGAACGCCAGCACCGACGAGAGGTCGATGTCGGTCACCACGTCGCCCGAGATGACAAGGAACCGCTCGGTGAGCTGGTCCCGCGCATTCAACACCGAGCCGGCCGTCCCGAGAGGGCTCTCTTCGGTGGCGTACGACATCTTCACACCGAACTCCCTGCCGTCGCCGAAGTAGTTACGGACCGCGTCGGCCAGGAAGGCGACGGTTACGACTATGTCGTCGAACCCGTTCGCAGCCAGCAGATGGACGACGTGCTCCATCATGGGGCGGTTCGCGATCGGGATCATCGGCTTCGGCTGGTTGGAGGTGAGCGGGCGCAGTCTCGTGCCCTCTCCCCCCGCCATGATCACCGCCTTCATCGACCCCTCCAGATCTGTGCCTGCCCCAACGATCGGAGCGCTCTCGGAATATACGCCGCGACGGCGGCCCAGCCCATGGTCAGCCCCACTGCCGTTGCCACCCACGCCAGGGACCCGGCCGTCCGGCTCCAGGACACCGCAGAATGCGCGACCAGGAAGAGGGGCAACGCCACCATCAGAGCAAACGTACCGGCTTTCCCCTCCCACACCACGTCCACCCGCGGCGCCCTCACGAACGCCAGCGTGACGGTCCCCGCCGACACCAGGCTCTCTCTCGCCAGCATCAGCTCCCCCAGCCACATGGGGACGTAGCCGGTCAGGAGCGACCCGATCAGCGCCACTCCCAGCAGAGCCCGGTCTGCGGCGGGATCGAGGACCTTGCCCACCATCGACACCTGCCCCAGCCGGCGAGCCAGGTACCCGTCCACCCAGTCGGTGGCTCCCAGGAGCCCCAGGAGAAGGGCCGCGTGCATCGGCTCCCCTCCGAGCAGCAACCATCCCAGGAGAGGAACGCATCCCAGGCGCACCAGTGAGATTCCGTTCGGAAGGGTCAGGAGAGCGGCTATCGGCCTTTCGGCGTCTGCGTACTTAGCCACGCCCACACCGGCAGTCTACGAGGCCCACCAGCCGGCCGGCGGCCTCGACAGCCGTTCGAGACCAGAATGCGCGGTGTTCTCGGAGGAGACCGTTCGATACGATCTGTGCGTGATATCGGGACTGCTCGCCTATCTCATCGCCTTCGGTGGAGGCGTCATCTCGTTCCTGTCCCCTTGCGTCCTGCCCTTGGTCCCCGCCTACCTGTCCGTCGTGACAGGGCTCGAGGTGGCGGAAGTCAACGGAGCGGGCGGCGCGCAGATGCGACGGATCGTCTCGGGCACCGCCCTGTTCGTTGCCGGGTTCGGCACCGTGTTCGTCCTGCTGGGCCTGTCGGCGACGATGGTCGGACGGGTGCTGCAGTCGGACAAGGTGCTGCTGACGAGGCTGTCAGGGGTTGTGGTCGTCGCGATGGCACTGGTGATGATCCTCGGCAACGTGGTCCGTCTGCCCTGGCTCCAGGGGGAGCTGCGCATCCACTTGTCGCCGTCACGCTTCGGCCGCTTCGCGGCCCCGATCGCAGGTGCCGCGTTCGGTTTCGGGTGGACCGCCTGCAGCGGGCCGGTGCTGGCGGCGGTGCTGGCGGTTGCGGGCACGTCGGGCAACGCGCTGCGAGGAGCGACGCTGCTGGCCAGTTACGCCCTGGGGCTGGGCCTCTGCTTCTTGGCGACGGGTCTTGCCGCAGGGCGGCTGGCTTCTCTCTTCGGCTGGGTGCGCCGGCACTTCCAGTCGATCACGATCTCGTCGGCGCTGGTGATGGGCGGGCTGGGTGTGCTGCTGATGCTCGACAAGATGACGCTCGTGACGGTGACCGTGCAGAGCGGGCTCCAAGCCGCCGGACTCGGACACCTGGCATTCCTGGTCTGATGCGTCGGCAGGCTCCGCGGTGGGCCGGTGCGTCGGCAGTTGGATGGGACCTTCGACGGGAGCCGCCGGCACCCGAGGCAACGGGCGAGCACGGCCCCGGAGCCGATGGCGGACGGGGAGCAGCCGAGCACGACCTCGGAGCAGGATCGTCCCGTTGCGGTTCGCTTCAATCGGAAGGTGGTGTCGGCCGCCGTCCGTTGCGGTGCCGGACATTGGGGGACACGCCGCTTTGTCCGGTCGGTCCGGAGGAGGTCCCTCCGGGACCCGTGCCGCCGATGGGACCGCCCATCTTTCCCGGCTTGCCTCGTCTTCCCAGCTTGCCCAGTCCCGTCAGCACCGCAAGGACGGCCACACCGACGACCACGACTATGGCGCCCGCGGCGAGTGCGTTCGGGCCTCCCACCGAGCCGGCCGCGACCAGCACCACTATGGCCACCAGCACTCCGGTGACGAACATCCGAACGTTCACTTGGCCATCCTCCCCGTCACTCGACAGTACTTCCGCGAAGTGCGGTGGCGCCCTTGGCCGGATCCCGAACTGCCGCGGAGCGTCGAGCGGGGCGCCATGACGGGTCTGGGCGTGGGATCGGACAATCCCGTGACCAGCCGTGAGCTCGAGCGCCTGGCCGCCCTTCGACGTTATCGAGTTCTCGACACTCCGCCGGACGGCGCGTTCGACCGGATCACCTCCCTGGCCGCCCGGCTGTTCGACGTGCCGGTGTCCATCGTCAGCCTGGTGGACCAGGACAGGATCTGGTTCAAGTCCCGGTACGGCGTGGATGCCGAACAGGTGCCTCGCAGCCCCGGACTCTGCGCCTCTGCGATCCTCCACGGCAAGCCGTACGTCCTGCCGGACACCACACTGGACCCCACGGCTCTGACCAACCCACTGGTCGCGGGGGAAGCGGGCTTCAGGTTCTACGCCGCCGCGCCACTGACGACGCGGGAGGGCCACAACCTGGGCACACTTTGTGTGCTGGACTATCGACCGCGCCAGATCGGGCCGAAGGAGACGGAGCTCCTCTCGGAGCTCGCGGCAGTAGTCATGGACGAGATGGAGCTGCGCCTGTCGGCGATCCGCACGGTACTGAGGGCGGAGCAGGAGCAGCGTCAGGCACAGGCGCTGGCGACCACCCTGCAAGCCAGCCTGATGCCTCCCAGGCTTCCCGTCATCCGGGGACTCTCACTGGCCTCTGCCTACCGACCGGCCGGGCCGGAGGCGGTCGGGGGCGACTTCTACGACGTGTTCCCCCTCGGTGACGGCAAGTGGGCGTTCGTCGTGGGGGACGTATGCGGGAAGGGTCCACGGGCTGCGGCGGCAACAGCCGCCGCCCGCTATGCGGTCCGGGCCGATGCGGTTCACGAGACCGAACCGGTGGAAGTCCTGCGGCGGGTGAACCAGGGACTTATGATCGAGTTTGCAGACGACCCTCTCTCGTCGGAAGGCATGGCCCGGTTCTGCACCCTGTGCCTGGCGGTGCTCACGTTGGAAGGCGGCGTCTGGACCGTCGACGCTGCAAGCGGTGGCCATCCGGCTCCACGTATCGTCGGCGCAGACGGGCGATGCAGGTCTCTCCCCGTGAAGGGCACCGCCCTGGGTCTCTTCCAGGAGGCAACCTTCGAGGGTGCGGCGGAACGGCTCCACGACGGAGACACGGTCGTAATGTTCACCGACGGGTTTCCGGAGGCTCGCCGGAGGGAGACGGGCCTGCTGCTGGAAGAGTCGGGATTCGACCGCCTCCTGTCCGACGGCATGCACCGGTCAGCCGAGACGATGGCCGGCGACCTGGTCAGCCTGTTCGACACCGGACACCTGGTCCAATCCGACGACGCTGCCCTCTTGGTGATCGGCGTCGCCGATCGGTAAACGGTTCGCCACCGGGTGTGGCACGGTCGTGTTGCCCTTCCTACGCTCCCGTTCCCTGCGCTCCGCTTCTCGCGCAGCGCTTCCAAGCTGCGCTTCCTGCGCTCCGTTCCCAACCTACCGCTCCCCCGAAGTGCAACATTCATTGCGAATGATTGCGGTGCAAGGTGGCCCAAAGCCTAGTTTGGTAACACTTATTGCATCAACGTGACCTTCCTAAACGTGAGCCACGGCACTGCCGCGTTGCCGAGTATCGCAAAAGAGCGGTTACGCTAGGAAACCACTTGTAGAACACTGATGAGTCGAGGTCAGCCCGTGGCTAGCACTGAATTGTCCACAACTACGCCGCTCGCGTCCAGAACCCGAGCGCAGATACTCACTTACCTCGCTTCTGCCGGAGTCGTGACCGATCCGAGCGGTCATGCCAATCGCAAACTGAGAGATGCGTTGGGCTTTTCGGGCTCGACGGGCGCATTCACGCAGATGCTTGCCGCAATGGACCAGGGTCAGCTGATTGAACGTCACGTCAGAGGGAGGCGGACTTACAGCATCCAGCTGGGACCTGCTGCTGGCGTGCCCAGTGCTTCGCCGCAGCCGCAAACAAGCTTCGCTCCGCAAGGGGCGCATTCCCCCGGGGAAGGTCTACGGACGGCGAATGCAGGCAGCAACGGGGGCGAGAGGAACGCCGGCGAGGAAGCGGCGGCCCCGCGAGAGAGCGCGGTCCGCGAGCTGGAGGGTGCGCTCGACTACGACGAACTGGCTTCCAGTTTACTGAAGGCAGTCGCACGGACGCTCGCAGGCAGGCTCGGGGGCGAGGAGCGTCCGGCTGGCGGTGCGGGCATGGCGCAACGAAAGATCGTGAACCTGGAACGGACCGTCGCATCGCTGGAGCGCGAGCTTGCGAAGCTTCGGGCGGAAAAGGGGGAGCTGGCGGAGCGAAACAACCAGCTCCAAGCTCAAGTATCGGCGGCGGAGCACAACCTGGAGGTGCTCGGCCAGCGTAGCGGCAGGCGTCGGCCGGACGCCCGAGCCCGCCTGGACGACGAGGATGCCCAGCTGCTGAGGCGGCTCACCAGGAAGCTACCCGATGGCGAGTCCGGCCTGACGCGGCAGGCCAGCACGACGGCGGCCGGCCGCGAAGGCGGCGTGCCGGGATGGCCCCGACGGGTCTAGCTTCCTGCTGCCAGTGACCCGATGGCCTCGCCGGCCATCTCGACGCAGCGGCTCAACTGCTCCTC
>JAJYPS010000079.1 GCA_021795215.1 Actinomycetes bacterium | reverse complement strand
GCCGCGCTTGGCCGAGACCAAGCGGGTACCGGCGATTGTCTTGGCGGAGACCTTCTCGCAGTTGCGCCGCACGTTCGGACAGCCGGCCGACCTCAGTGCCCGGTTGCTGGCAAGCTGGTGGCAGGAGAGCGAGCGCGTCTTGCCGACCACGACGGCTGCACTCCTCGTGGTGCTGAGCCGAGCTGGCGAACTGGACCTCGGCGGAAATGTCCACGACGCATTGATCGCACAGGTGTGTCGAGAGAACCGGTTGAGTTTGCTCACTGCCGATGGTCGTCAGCACCGACTCGCCCTGGCTCTTGGGGTCGACAGCACCTACCTCCTGGCCGCCACCTAATCCCCTGGTGGCTTCGCCCCAGCGTTCTTGGGATCGAAGAGTGCGAGGAGGCGTTCATGCGCCAGTCGCGCCTGGCGTCCGATGTTCCTCTACGTGCTACGACGTAACCACTGCGGCGATTCGCAGGACGATCCCTCCAGGACGATCCGCCTCTGCCGGTGTGGGCTCGGCTGGCTTGCAGACTGCCTGAGGGCCGGGCGAATGGCCATACCATACGCTCCGGCCGATACACCCCCTTTCGAGAAGGCAACGGTCGTGCGCAGCGGGCTCGACGAACACAAGAATATCGAGCGGTCAACTGGCCCTTTCCGGAGGAATATCGAGCCGCTTGGCCGTCTACTCGATCGCCAAGTAGCGGGCTCTCCCTCGCCACCCCCGCCGCATGGTCGGAGGAACCGGCCGACCCAGCCTCGGCTGATCCCCCGTTGGAAGCCTGGAGGGGTCGGTGAGCAAGACGAGCCTGTACGTCGACTTCCGGCAATACAGAACGGCCACGCTCCAAACCAACGACGTGTGCACTCGCATCGACCGGCCTGTCGCCAAGATTGATCGCAGCAGTTGAAGGCAGCGGACTCTCCCGCTTGCACGATCATGGCGAAGCGTCGCCGCAATATCAGTGGTAGGCCAACCGGGGACGGTGTTCCCGTGGTCGAGGCCGGCGCTGATCCGGTGACCTCGCGGTTTTCAGGGGGGTCCGGACTATCTTCTGGAGATCTCCGGGAGGGGCCGATGTCTGCAACGTCCCCGCTATCGGTCGCAGGGTCACCTTCTCCGTTTGCACCTTCATTGCCCGCTGCGTGAGGCACGGGGGCAGGCGATCTATCGACCACGGGTACCATAGCTATCTACCGCCGTTCGGGCGGATATACTCCCAACTGTGACGAAGCGCCTGGTTGACATCGATGACGAGAAGCTCGAAGCCGTCCGCTGTCTGCTCGGCACCCAGACACTGAAGGCGACGGTGGCCGGCGCACTCGACGAGGTACTCGCTCTCGATCTCCGCCGGCAGGAGCTGCTGCCTGAGGGACGCTCGCCGTCGGCGGCGTTGGCCGATCCCGATGAGCGCGACGCTGCGTGGGGCTGAGGGCCTACTACCTGGGAGACACGTCCGCCTTGGGGCGTGTCCATCGGGCTGAGGTGGCCGAACGGCTGGTCCCGCTTATCGAGGCCGGCCTCGTCGCTCGCTGCACTCCTACCGATCTCCAAGCCGGCTACTCGTCGACCGGGCCCAAGGACCACGCCAGGATGCGAGCCGCAAGGTCAGCTTGGCCGCAGGCAGTGATGGATCAGGCGGTGCTCGATCGGGCGGTGGAAGTCCAGGATGCCTTGGCGGTACGCAGCCGCCATCGCGGCGCCAAGATCGCCGATCTGCTCATCGCAGCGGCAGCTGAAGCGGCCGCCCTGGTCGTGCTCCACTACGACCGTGATTTCGAGCTGATCGCCGAGGTGACCGGCCAGCCCGTCGAATGGGTCGTGCCTGCCGGCGCTGTCCCTTGACGGTGGATGAGCAGCGACGTGTCCGCGTCCAGGCTCGTTTTCGTGGCAAAGGAGGTCCCGGAGGATGGCTACCTGGCCCATGCACTCCGGGACCCAAAGGTGCCCACGATGACGGTGATTGGCCGGGGTCATCGCCCGACCTCCGCGGCGGCGCCCGCCTTGTGAACAGTGACGACAAAGAGCGCCTTGACCAGGTCGGGGATGTGGGTCGAGAGAGCCTCGACGTCGATGCCATAACGGTCGAGGTCCTCCAGCAGGGCACGGATGGCGGGGACGCTCCGCTGCCGCCGGAGGGACTTGTAGGCCGAGCGTCTGATCTTCGCATACGGCGGCGCCGATGGTGGATCAAGAGCGTCGCCAGGTCCGGGAAGCGACCGCCGAGCCCTACCCAGCTCGTGGGGCACCGGTAGGGCACGACAGCCTATCGGCGGCACCGCCACCAGCCCCCGGAAAGCAGGAACGGCCCTGTGACCAGGGACTATCTCCGGTGGTCGGGACCGGCGTCGATCCGGTGACCTCGCGCTTTTCAGGCGCGCGCTCTACCAACTGAGCTACCCGACCGCGGACCTGACGGGATTTGAACCCGCGACCTCCGGCTTGACAGGCCGGCGTGCACTCCTAGCTGCACCACAGGTCCCTGCTGGCGTACTGCCCACGCTCCTGGGCCACAGCTCTTACCTAGCGTAGGGACTGCTATTCGGAACAGTTCAGCCGCTGAGGCGGCGTCGTGTTCCGGGTGGCGAGCCTAGCGCCTCTCTCGAGGCGCTAGGGCACGCCGCCACCCCGAGCCGTACAAGCTTGCTCCGAGCATCAAAGGATGGCGGGCTGGCATCGTCACTCTCCGAAGCGACGGGATGGCACCTATAGCGTCGTGCGCCCTTCCCACAACTCTGTCAGGCGGTCGCTTCCTCGACGATCTCCTCGCTCTGCTCCAGGCAGCGGAGGATCTCCGAACGGCGGAATCGGCGGTGACCACCGAGCGTGCGGATAGCAGTCACCTTGCCGGCACGTGCCCATCTGGTGACCGTCTTGGGGTTCACTCTGAACAGCGCCGCTACTTCGGCCGGAGTCAAAAGAGGGTCTGTAGCGGTCTCGTCGGTCATCATTCGGAGTTGCTCCTTCCGTGGTTACGGCTGCCGGTGGTACCCGTTGGTCCTATAACACCGTACGTGGCAACTGGACCGAGGTCGAGTCCCCATTGGGGTGATTTTACCCCTACCCGCAAAGACTACCCTCACCGCCCGTCTACATTATTCATGTACCGTCATGACGGTCTGTACCGGTCTAGTCACTCTGCGTGGGTACCCGCAGGTAGCACCGTCGCAATTGTCCGGACTCCGCTCCAAGGCGACCACGAAGCGTTACCCAGTCGTAACGAAAGACGTCGGACGTCGGCGGACATCGCGTACACGACCACCGGGCCGGCGTCGAGGGCCGGCGTCGAGGGTCCGGTCCTCCCGCCACTTGCCCCGGCCGATTGCCGCCTGCCCCGGCCGATGTCGTCGGCTAACCACCGAAACGCTCAGCCGGCACCATTTCAACGAGCAGCTTCGGGTCCCGGTCAGTGCTCCGTACCCATGAGTGCTCCGTACCCATGAGTGCTCCGTACCCATGAGTGCTCCGTACCGGTCAGTGCCAGCTTCCTTCGATCCTCGCTCCCCGCCCAGTGGCCTCCACCTGCCCTATGGACCACGCTCCCAGGTCCGAGAGAAGGTCCATCGTCAACCCCGCCTGTTCGGCCGGCACCACCAGCACCATGCCGAGCCCCAAGTTGAACGTCGCCGCCATCTCCTCGTCGGCGATCGATCCTGCGTTCTGGATCTCTCCGAAGATTCGTGGCACCCACCACGTCCCGCCCTTCACCACCGCCTCGCACCCCGACGGAACGACACGGGAGAGGTTCGCCGCGATACCGCCTCCCGTGATGTGCGCGGCCGCTTTCAGCTTCACCTCCTCCGCCACTCGCACCAGGTGGGGGGCGTAGATCACAGACGGCCTCAGAAGCTCCTCTCCCAAGCTGTGTCCTGCGCCCTCCCAGCAGGGCTCGTTCAGCGCGCGGCCGGCCCGTTCGAACAGCGCCGCGCGTGCCAGGGAGTAGCCGTTGGACCGCAGTCCCGGCGAAGCGACGCCGATCAGGGCGTCCCCAGGCGCGACCCTGTGAGATCCGAGCAGTCGGCTCCGCTCCGCTATTCCCACCGCGAAACCTGCCACGTCTATCTCGGACGACGCCATCATGCCGGGGTGCTCCGCCATCTCACCGCCTAGCAACGCCACACCCGCCTGGCGACAGCCCACCGCTATCCCGTCGACAACCGAAGACACGATCGCCTGGTCGAGGTGTTCCATCGCTATGTAGTCGAGCAGGAACAGCCCGCGCCCTCCAGCGCACGCCAGGTCGTCCACGCACATGGCCACCAGGTCGATCCCGATCGTGTCGTAGCGGCCCATCGCCGTCGCGATCGCGATCTTGGTGCCTACCCCGTCGGTCGACGCCAGCAGCACAGGGTCTCCCTGTGCGGCGGCGGACGCCTCGTTCAGGGCGAACAGGCCGGCGAAGCCGCCCAGACCTCCCAGCACCCCCGGAGTCCTGGTGCTGTCAACCGCTGCCCGTATCCGGTCCACAGCCGCCTCGCCTGCGCGCACGTCGACGCCGGACGAAACATAAGTGAGCGGAGACGAACCCCCGCTCAATTGCCCGTCGCTCCGAGAGAAACCGGCTGTACCAGACCCCTCGCAACCTCGGGTATGCAGTCGGCCGCAGTGGAAGGCGCTCTCACCGGCACCGGATAGTTGCCCGTCAGGCAGGCGTCGCAGAAGCCTGCGCCCGGCGCCGACACGGCTTGGCGCAGCGCTGCCAACGGCAGGTAGGCCAGCGAATCCGCACCCAGGATGTCCCGCACCTCGTCTATCGAACGCCCGGCAGCGATCAGGTGCTCCCTGTCCGGCGTGTCGATTCCGTAGTGACACGGCCACACGTACGGCGGCGACGACACTCTCAGATGCACTTCCGTCGCTCCCGCTTCTCGCAGCATCGCCACCATCGCGGCCGTCGTAGTGCCCCGCACTATGGAGTCGTCGACCACCACCAGCCGACGGCCCTCGATGCTCTGCCTCAACGGATTCAGCTTGCGGCGCACGGAATTGGCTCGCTGCAGCTGGTCCGGCGCTATGAACGTCCTGCCGATGTAGCGGTTCTTGACCAGCCCCTGCCCGAAGGGAATGCCGCTGGCACGTGCGTACCCTTCTGCCGCCGGCACGCCGGAGTCCGGCACGCCCATCACCATGTCCGCTTCCACGGGCAGCACTTCCGCCAGCAGCTCCCCCATCCTGCGACGGGCCAGATGCACCTCCCGCCCGTAGAGCAGGCTGTCCGGCCGGGCGAAGTACACCAGCTCCAGAAGGCACAAGCGGGGATCGATCCTCTCGTCGGGAAAAGGGTGATGCGAGGTGACGCCCTGCTCCGTGATCACCACCATCTCCCCCGGCTCCAGCTCTCGTTCGAACCTGGCTCCCACCACGTCGAGAGCCGGGCTCTCCGACGCCAGCACCCACCCCTCGTCCAGCCGCCCCAGGCACAGCGGGCGAAAGCCGTTGGGGTCCCGCACCCCGATCAGCTGGCGCTCGTCCATGCACACCAGAGAGAACGCTCCTGCCAACCTGGGCAGAGCTTCGGCGAGTGCCAGCTCCAACTCGTCGCCCCTCCGCTCCGCTGCCCCTGCCGACTGCTCCAGTGGGTGAGACCGGGCAACGAGCTCGGCGATCAGATCGCTGTCGCTGGCCACCACACCGGGCAGCATGCCCATCTCCAGAGCCAAGTCCTCGGTGTTGGTCAGGTTCCCATTGTGGCCCAGAGCGAAGCCGGCAGAGCCCATCGACCGGTACACCGGCTGAGCATTTCGCCACGTCGACGCCCCCGTCGTGGAGTACCTCGTGTGGCCGATCGCCAAGTGGCCGCCCAGCGCCGTAAGTGTACGCTCGTCGAACACGGCCGACACCAGCCCCATGTCCTTGTAGACGGTCACCGTCTCACCGTCGCTCACGGCCATGCCCGCCGCCTCTTGCCCCCGGTGCTGCAGTGCGTAGAGGCCGTCGAACGTCAGGCTGGCTACTTGGCGTCCCGGCGCTATGACGCCGAAGACCCCGCACGCTTCGCGCAGGCCATCGTTCAAAGTGGACGCCGTCCGGATCGGAACCCTGACCACACCGAGGTCCAAGGATGCCCCAGGGCCGCCACGGGCCCAGCGTACTCGCGACAGTCCCTCTCCCCGCCGGGGTGCTCGACGATGCCCGCTTGCCCAGGCCCCGTCGAGCCGACCGCAGTCGGGCCTCCGCAAGCAGCCGACACCTACCTTCTGTCGTCCGAAAGTCGTCAGGCGGTCCCGACCGGGACGCCCATCCGGCCCGCTATGGCGCTCGCCCGGGCAGCCACAAGGTCGCTCACCGCCAGATCGACCAGGCCCTCTATCACCAAGCGATCCGATCCGGCAGTCCCGATCCGCGACGTGGGCACGCCCGAACGCGCCGCCTCTTCCTCCACCACCTCCGGCCGCCACGTGCAGACCAGCACCCGCGACGCCGCTTCCGAGAAGAGCCGGCGGTGGTCCTCCACACCCTCCACCACCACTCCGGTTCCAGATGCGGCGGCCATCTCGGCCAACGCCACTCCCAGGCCTCCGTCCGACACGTCGTGCACGCCGACCAGAGCAGCTCCCTGACCGCTGGCAGCTCCGTCCGGATACCGGTCCTCCCCCCGCAGCACCTTGCCCACCAGACCACCAACCAACTGCACCAGGGCGGCATGCGCCACCAGGTCGAGCGCGGGCAGGCGGCCGCCCCTGTGGTTCCGTAGCTCCACCGCCCACCGGCTGCCGCCCAGCTCGCCGTTCGGGCGGCCGAGCAGCATCACCGTCGCACCCGCCTGCAGTCCCATGCCAGGCGGCCTGCGCTCGATCCGTTCGACCAGCCCCAATACTCCGACCACAGGCGTCGGGTCGATGTCCCGACCGGCGCTGGCGTTGTAGAGGCTCACGTTCCCGCCCACCACCGGGATCGACAGCGCCTCGCACGCCTCCGCGATCCCATCCACCACCTCGGACAGCTGCCACATGACTTCGGGGTTCTCCGGGCTCCCCAAGTTCAGGCAGTTCACAAGGGCCGCAGGCCTTCCCCCCACGCACGCCACGTTCAGCGCCGCCTCGGCCACTACCATTGCCGCTCCCGCTCGAGGGTCGACCGAGCACCATCGCCCGCTGCCGTCGGTCGACAGAGCCATGCCGCTGCCCTCGGCTCCCTCCACTCCCGGAGCCGACAGTCGGAGCAGGGCCGCATCCCCGCCGGGTCCGGCCACCGTGTTCAGGAAGAGCTGATGGTCGTATTGACGGTAGATCCACGCGGGGTCCGCCACGAGACGCAAGAGATCCTCACCGCAGCTCGTCGGCGCCGCGAGAGCCCCCGGGTCGTCCGCCCGCCGATCGTCCAGCCCCTCGGGCCGAGCCCGAGGTCTGTCGTACAGCGGAGCGTCGTCGGACAGCGAAGCCGCCGGGACGTCCGCCAACACTTCCCCGCCCATCCGATCGAAGATCCGCAGCCTGCCCACACCATCCACGGGCTCCGTCACCACGCCCACCACCGACGCCCGCACCTGCCACCGGTCCGCTATCGCCTGCACTTCGTCGAACGAACCAGGTTCGACGATTGCCAGCATCCTTTCCTGGCTCTCGCTCGTCATCACCTCGGCAGCGACCATGCCCGCCTCCCGGAGAGGCACCGCCGACACGTCGACGTCCATCCCCATGCCCGCCTTTGCAGCGGTCTCGGACGTGGCGCAGGTCAGACCGGCTCCCCCGAGGTCCTGGATGCCTACCACGAGACCCCGTTCCAGCAGCTCCAGGCACGCCTCTATCAGGCGCTTCTCCTCGAACGGATCGGCCACCTGCACACTCGGCCGTTTCTGCTCCGAGCCGGAGCCCAGCTCGGCCGACGCCAGGACGCTCACCCCGCCGATCCCGTCCCTGCCGGTGGCGGAGCCGAGCAGCACCGCCAGGTTGCCCGCACCCGAAGCTCTGGCCAGCACCAGCCGGCCATGAGGAAGCAGTCCCACGCAAAGCACGTTGACCAGGGGATTGCCTGCATAGCAGCTGTCGAACACCACCTCCCCGCCGACAGTGGGCACTCCCACCGCGTTGCCGTAGCCGGCGACTCCCCGGACGATCCCGTCGAGCAGCCACCTGCTGCGGGAATCGTCCAAGGGACCCAACCGCAGCGGATCCATCAGTGCGATGGGCCGCGCACCCATGGTGAAAATGTCACGGATTATGCCTCCGACACCCGTAGCGGCGCCTTGGTAGGGCTCTATGGCGGACGGGTGGTTGTGGCTCTCGATGCGTATCGCTATCGCAACTCCGTTGCCGGCATCGATGACGCCAGCGTTCTCGCCGGGTCCCACCATCACACCTTCGCCGTGGGTCGGCAGGCGGCGGAGGTGAACCCGAGACGACTTGTAGGAGCAGTGCTCGCTCCACATCACGCCGAACATCGCCAACTCCAGCTCGTTCGGGGCACGGCCAAGGATCTCGACGATCGACTCCGCCTCGTCATCGGTGAGGCCCAAAGCCCGATGTAGCTGCACGATCCGACGCTAATGGGCACCGCAGGCGCTACCACCGGCCATCCGGAGCACCGCCTCCGTCCAAGAACCGCTTCGTGCCACAGGACCGTTTACGGTAAGGGTGCCCATTCCCGGCGGTTACCGCCAAGCCGAGCCACCGAAAGGCTCGACCGCCGCAGGCGGCATACCGGCTTCGGCACCATGGTCGGTTCTGCGCATGGGTGACCGGATGCGAAGCTCCGGCTGGGCTCCGGACGCTCGTGGCGTTCCGAGTGGTTTGAATTGTAAAGCAAGACAGGCAATAATGTCTCCATGCCGCCGACGAAGAAGTCCTCCACGACGCAGAAGGCCAGCCGCTCCTCCTTGACGCCAGAGCACAAAGCCGCTCTGGCCGTCGGCAGAGATCAAGGTCGCACCGTTCGCCGCTACCTCGAGGCGCTGGACCGCAATCGTCCCAAGCGTGGCCGCAAGCGCACAGTCGAATCGGTCAAGCGCCAGCTGACCCAGGTTCAAGAGCGCCTCGAAATGGCCGACCCGCTTACGAAGCTTCACCTCATGCAGGAACGTCGGGATCTCGAGGCAGAGTTGGCCGACAAGGACGCGACCGAAGATGTCCCTCAGTTGGAAGCAGATTTCATAGAAGTGGCGGCCGAGTACGGCAAGCGCAAGGGAATTACCTACGCATCTTGGAGAGAAGCCGGGGTCAGTCCTTCGGTTCTGCGCAAGGCCGGCATCACTCGAGGTGCCAAGAGCGCCTGAGCGCCGCGTGGGTTGGCCGCCCCCGGACGGAACGTTCCGGGGCAGGCTGAGGCCCCAGTTAGGCTTGCGTCGTGGACGCGGCCGGTAAGAAGAAGCCCGATAAGGGCGTCACACCTCAAAGCACCGATTTCTCGGCTTGGTACAACGAGGTGGTGCTCCGCGCGGAGTTGGCTGACCGAGGTCCCGTCAAGGGAACGATGGTCATACGGCCCTACGGCTACCGGATCTGGGAACTGCTCCAAGCGGAGCTGGATGCCCGAATCAAGGCAACTGGACATCAGAATGCGTATTTTCCGCTCCTGATACCCGAAAACCACCTTCGCCGGGAAGCGGAGCACGTAGAGGGCTTCTCCCCTGAGCTAGCAGTAGTAACCATCGGCGGAGGCAAGAAGCTCGACGAGCCACTGGTGGTGCGGCCGACGTCGGAGAGCATCATCGGCGAGATGTTCTCTCGTTGGATTTCGAGCCACCGGGATCTGCCACTACTTCTCAACCAGTGGGCCAACGTGGTCAGGTGGGAACTTCGTCCCCGCCTGTTCCTCCGGACGACCGAGTTCCTCTGGCAAGAGGGTCACACTGCCCATACCAGCGAGGACGATGCGATGGGCGAGACGATGGTCGCGCTTCGCTTTTACGAGGACGTGGCGCGCAACGTGGCGGCAATGCCCGTGATCCCGGGAGAGAAGACTCCCGGAGAGCGCTTCGCCGGAGCCGCACGGACGTTCACGATCGAGGCGATGATGCGGGACAGCCGGGCGCTGCAGGCCGGCACGTCGCACTACATGGGCCAGAACTTTGCCAAGGCGTTCGACATCCGCTATACGTCCGATGCCGGTGCCGTCGAGTACTGCCACACCACTTCGTGGGGAATGAGCACCAGGATGATCGGCGGGATCATCATGACCCACGGAGACGACAAGGGACTGGTGCTGCCCCCGAAACTGGCCCCTTACCAGGCGGTGGTGGTCCCGATAGGTAGAGCGGACAGTTTGGAGGCGTCCGTACGAGAGGGAGATGCTCTCGTTTCGCGGATGGAAGCCGGAGGGATACGAGCGCATCTGGACAGACGCTCCGTTTCCCCCGGGTTCAAGTTCAACGACTGGGAGATGAGGGGAGTACCGCTGCGGCTGGAGCTCGGCCCGCGGGACCTGGCCGCGGGGTTGGTGACGGTGGCCAATCGCCTGACCGGAGACAAGGACCAGGTGCCCCTGGAATCCGTCGAGTCCGCCGTCCGCAACCTCCTGGCGGAGATCCAGGACGAGATGCTCGCCGCTGCGACGCAATTCCAGGACGACCGGACGTCCTCGGTCTCCGACTGGACAACCTTCGCCGCTCGGGTCTCCAGCGGATTCGCCCTCGCTCTGCACTGCGGTGAACGAGCCTGTGAGGAGCAGATAAAGGTGGCGACCACAGCCACAGCTCGATGTGTACCGCTTTCTGCGCCGGCCGAGGACGGTCAGTGCGTCCGCTGCGGCAATCCGGCCGCGTACGGCCGCCGGGTTCTTTTCGGCCGCGCCTACTGACCCCGAGCCGCAGCCAGACCCGCTGCATCACTTCACCCTGTCCACCCGGTCCCAACCCGGCCCAGTGAAGGCGGCCCGCTGCACCAACCTGCCCGATCAGCCGGCGAACCGCTCGATCAGCCGGCGAGCTCGCTGTCCACCAGCGATCTCAGCAACACCGCTCCGTCGGTGGAGCCCAGCAGCGCATCGCATGCCCGCTCCGGATGCGGCATCAGCCCGACGACGTTTCGCCCTTCGCTGGTCACCCCGGCGATGTCGTCCACCGAACCGTTGGGGTTCGAGACGTAGCGCAGGACGACTCGGTCCTCCTCCCGTAGACGCCTTACGGTGTCGACGTCCGCCACATACCGTCCCTCGTAATGGTTCACTGGAAGCTGCAACTGACTGCCCGGTTCGGCTCCGCGTGTGAGCACGCTCGAGTCGGAGCACACCGTGACCGAGACCGTGTCGCACAAGAAGCGGAGGCCCGCATTTCGTTGCAGCGCTCCGGGCAGCAGTCCCGCTTCGGTCAGCACCTGGAACCCGTTGCATATGCCCACCACCGGACCGCCCTCCGCCGCAAACGCCGCCACGGCCGCCATGATCGGCGAGATACGCGCTATCGCTCCTGGACGCAAGTAGTCCCCGTGGGCGAAACCGCCAGGGATCACGACTGCGTCGACGGCACCCAGTTGCGACTGACCCCCCCAGACCAGCTCCGCTTCCGCACCCACCGAGCGGACCGAGCGAACCACGTCGTGCTCGCAGTTGGTGCCCGGAAAGACCACCACTCCGACCCGAGCCGTCATGGGCGGATCTGCGGCACCACACCGTGTTCCGCCGCCACTCCTCCGGAGCTTCGGTCCGACACCTCCACGGTGTAGTCCTCCAACACTGGGTTCGCCAACAGACCGGACGCCGCAGTGGTGGCGATCCGCCTGGCCGTCTCGGGATCGTCCGCATCGATCGACAGCCGGAACATCCTCCCCCCGTGGACTTCTCGCACCTGCTCCATACCCAGCTGGCACAGCGCCACGTGAATCGTCGCACCTTCGGGATCAGCCACCCCCGCCTTGAGACGCACCTCTACCACCGCCTCGAAAGTCACGACACCGACCCTGCCATCCGAACCGATCCTCCGGGCCAGTCCCCAAGCCTCCGACCGGAGACCCGCTCGTACACTTCCACGTAGCGCCGCCTGGTCGCCTCGACGACGGAGCCGGGGAGCGGCGGAGCGGGCGGGGTCCTGTCCCAGCCGGTCCCGGCCAGCCAGTCTCGCACCGGCTGCTTGTCGTAGCTCGGCGGCGTGCTCCCCGGCGCCCAGGCGTCGGCCTCCCACCAGCGAGAAGAGTCCGGCGTCAACACCTCGTCGCAGAGGGACAGCCGACCGTCGACGAAGCCCAGCTCGAACTTCGTATCGGCCAGAACGAGCCCCCGCGTCTCCGCCAACTCGGCCGCCCGACAGTACGCGGCCAGAGCGATCTCGGCCGCTCGCTCCGCCGTCTCCCGTCCTACCAGCGACACCGCCCGGTCGAACGTGATGTTCTCGTCGTGACCCTCGACGGCTTTGGTAGACGCCGTGAACACCGGTTCCGGCAGCTTCTCCGACTCTCTGGCCCCTTCTCGCATCGCCACGCCGTGCACGGTGCCCGACCGGCAGTACTCGCTCCACGCCGAACCGCTCAGGTAGCCCCGCACGATGCACTCGATGGGGAGCATCTCCGCGGCGGCCACCAGCA
>JAJYPS010000078.1 GCA_021795215.1 Actinomycetes bacterium | reverse complement strand
CTAGCCCAGGCTCTTCACGCCGCCATTCGAGCTGATCGCCGCGCATCCGCGGAATTGCCCTCCGAGTAGGGGAAACTGTTGTCGCTCAACACTCAGGATCCCGAACCAGGAGGGCATCTCCAAAGTGAACGCTAACAGCACCCGTCGCGTCGTGGTGGAACCCGGTGGGGCCGGCGTGGCAGCCCACGTCGGGCTGCACGCCCTTGGCGCCTTTGCTGACCGACTGTCACTCGGCGATGCACTCTCGTCGTGCCTGCCGTGGGCCGGCGCAGGGATCCCGGTGCACGACCGCGGCAAGGTGCTCGTGCAGAGCGCGCTCATGCTGGCGGGTGGTGGCGAGAGCTGCCTCGACATCGAGTTCCTGCGAACCGGCGACCATCTGTTCGGCGCGGTCCCCTCGGACACGACGGTCGCGCGCACGTTCCACGAGATCACGCCCGCGAGAAGAGCAGCACTCGTGGGTGCCGTGGCCCAGGTGCGCCACAAGGTCTGGCGGCGCTCGCAGGCGACCAAGGACAAAGGTCCGGTCATCTTGGACATCGACGCTTCGTTGGTCGACATCCACTCGGAGAACAAAGAGCAGGCGGCCCCGACCTACAAGGGCGGCTACGGGTTCCACCCCATGTTCTGCTTTGCCGACGCGACCGGCGAGGCGCTCGCAGCCCTTCTTCGGCCAGGCAACGCCGGGGCCAATGCGGTGGCGGATCACATCAGCGTGCTCGATGGGGCGATCGCCCAACTACCCGGCGACATCGCCGCCGGACACCGAGCCGGTGATGGTCAAGAGCTGGTCGAAAAGGCAGTGGTCGTGCGTGCCGACTCGGCCGGTTGCACCGAGGACTTCTTGAAAGCATGCCGAGAGCGCCACGTGGGCTTCTACGTCTCGGCGCGCTCGAACGCCCAGGTCAGCGCGGCGATCTTCGACGCCATCGGGATCGAAGAGGTGTGGCTTGCTGCCCTCGCTCAAGACGGCGAGGAGAAGGACGGGTCTGCGGTGGCGGAGCTCACCAGCTTGATCGAGGATCGCAAGCTCCCCGAAGGCACCCGGCTCATCGTCCGGCGTGAGCCGCTCCATCCTGGTGCCCAGCGCAGCCTCTTCCCCTCCCTCGACTACCGCTACTGGGGCTTCTACACCGACCAGGCCGGCGATCCGAGGGATCTCGATGTCACCATGCGGGCACACGCGCATGTCGAACAGCACATCTGCCGCCTGAAGGACTCGGGGCTCTGCCGTTTCCCCTTTTCGAGTTTCGAGGACAACACCACCTGGCTAACGGTTGTCGCCCTGGCCGCAGACCTCGTGCGGTGGTTCCAGCTCCTCTGCTTGGAAGGCGCCTGGTGCGACGCGAGACCCAAGGCCCTCCGGTGGGGCATCTTCCACGCACCCGGCCGTCTCGTGCACTCGGCGCGACGCCGCATCGTGCGCATCATCGAGAACTGGCCGACCGCTGACGTGCTGCTCGGTGCCTACCGCCGCATCGCACTCATCACCTGAACGATCCAAGACCCCTGCCAGTCGACACCAGCTTGGCGACACGCGTCCCAGCACAGGCGCCTGGTCACTTTTGACCCCGACAAATGCCCCGATCACCGGTGCCGCCGGCTCCCCGAACCGAAATCAGCGCCACGCGCGGACGCGGGCAGGATCCAATCGTTCCCGACCGTTTCCACAATACCGGCGTGAAGAGGCTGGGCTACTGAGCGATCTGCCGGGCTACCAGCATGTAGTCCATAAAACCGGATAGTGCTCCGTTGACTGCGTGGACTATCTCGTTGAGTTTGTGCTCCACTTCTGTTGCCGGCTGTTCGATGGCTGAGACCAGAGGTGCTGAAGGATGAATGTAGCTGGCAGACATATCGGTAAATCCTGCACTTCCAACGATAAATGCTAAGAATTCGACTGGGATAGGGCGTTGGTGAGTTGGGTCCATCCAAAATGTATGTGCTCCCACGCGCAAATTGGCAGGATTGGGAGTCTCGTAGAGAAGGATGCCGCCTGGCACCAACAATCTTCGCGCAAGAACGGAGAGCTGGAGAAGGTGTTCAGTAGATATATGCTCCACTACGTGATATGCCGTCATGCCAGCCAAGCTATTGTCAGGCAATGTTGCTAGGTAGTCCAGGGCATCGGCAGTCAATACCTGCACGCCTGTGTCCGCTGTCCTCTTTGCCACGTCAGGATTGTTGTCGATACCGTAGGCCTCAAACCCTTGAGCGCGGAGAAGCGACAACCACTCGCCGCGACCACACCCTATGTCTACTATCGGGCCCGCGTGCTTGAGGGATGCGAACAGGGAAAGATTGGTCTGCTGCTTGTTCTGGATATCCTCGACAGACCCCCGGAAGGCGTCCTGAAACGAGTTGTAGAGGCTATCCCAGGTCAGACCATTCGAAGAATCCATTGATCCCTCCGTTCTCACGCGATCGACTTTATGGATGGGCGGGACTGGGAGAGTGCCATGAGGCGCCTGTGGGCAATGCCGGCTGCCCGGTCCCATGTGAGCTGGGTTCGGGCCCGATCAAGCGCAGCAGCCGCTAGGCTCACAGACTCATTCTTGTGGTCCGGAAGGTACCGTAAGAGATCGGCCAAGTAGTCCCAGTCGGGCTCAGCTAACCAGTACCCCTGCCTGCTCGGCCCCATTCCCTGCAGTGCTGCCGGTACGCGGACGGCTGGAATCAGGTGGGCGGTCTGTGCATCGCAAAAATCGAGACAGGCGCCCATTCCAGTAGCTACCACAGGTATTCCGGAGGCCATGGCCTCGACAATCGGCAGCCCATATCCCTCGCCACGGTAAGGGTGGACGAGGACATTACAACTCCGGTAAAGGGCAGCCAGTTGCGTGTCATCGATATCCTCTTCGATCAGCTCGATCCTTGCGACCGTCGTGTCGGCGGCCAAGCGGCGCAGCTCAGCACTGTAATTCGCGTTGCGGTAGACAGTGGAAGCGCCAAAGGCCTTGATCACGAGGCACACATCATCCGAACGGGAAAATGCACGCAGATATGAGAGGATCAAGCCGTCGATACCTTTGCGATATATAGGACCACCGACGAAGAGCAGACGGAACGACGCGTCGACCTTGAATGAATACTGCTCTCCGTCAGGCGTAAAGAAGGAACTGTCAACGCCGTGTGGCACTACGGCCACCGAGGGCTCGTGAACGCCCGCTTCCACATAGCAGTCGGCCACCCATTGTGTCGGGGCCCACAGCTCGTCCACACCTGACGCTATCTGCTCAACCCAGTCGTCTGGAATTCCACCGAACTCCCAGGGCTGTGCAATCACGAGACGCCCACTCTTCGGGCGGGACAAGTCTGGTGGCCATTGGTTCCTGACGACGATGTCGACAGGGCGTGTGAGTATGGGGCCGGTTCTCTGTGCCAGTGAACGAAGGCGTTGGTCGCCCCAGGGACGCAGCTCGGGGTTCTCCGTGGAGTAGATCTCTACAGGGTACTGGTACGTATCGGCGAGGCGGCTCGTGACCTCTCTGTTTACACGGGAAAAGCTGTGCCGCGAAAACTGTTCGCCTACCCACTGAACTCTGGGCAAATAGTTCTTGCTTTGCATCGGCGGGGTGAGCATTCCACCTATGTAGTCGAGACGCGCTCTGGCAGCTTCGGCAGCACCTTGCCACGTCCAGTTCTGCAGGACGTCGTGTCTGGCGGCAGACCCGAGAGCGTTCGCCCACTCCTGATCCGCTAGGATCGCTCGCAAAGCATCAACAAGTGCCTCGACGGACGGTCGTGCCCATTGATGACCAATGTAGATAGCCGAAGGAGCATCCTGAGGAGTTATGGTTTCAAATCCCTCCACCTCTAACAGAATGCTGTTGCGCGAGTTCATAAATTCCGTGTTGCCACTCCAGTTGGTACCGATGGTCGGCAAACCCGTTGACATCGCTTCTATGTAAGGAAGTCCCCATCCTTCTCCGCGGCTTGGCAGTACAAAGGCGTTCGCCATAGCGTAGAGCCGTTCCGGGCGCTCAACAGGTTCAGTGAGCAGTAGTATCGGCGCTAGGGAGTCTCGCGATCGGTGCAAAGCCTCCGTGATAAATCTCTCCAGCTGGTCGGCAACATCTTGCCCCGTCATGCGTTGCCCGATGGGCGGCCCCGTTCTCAGCACAAGAGTAACGGGATCGTTAGCCTCGAATGCCTGGGCCCACGCGCGCAAAAGGAGATCCCAACCTTTGCGCTTGTGCCATTCGAATACCGACAGGAACACGACGTCTCTGAGGCCCGGAAGGACGTAGGGCTCGACAAGCGGACTGAAGACCTCGGCGTCGACTCCGTCTGGGACTACTACCAGCGGAACTGACACCCCGGCACGAGCGAAGGTCTCCAAGTTAAAGTGACTAGGAACCCAGACTTCGTCGAAAGCCGCCAAGGTGGACGTCCACGATGGCTCTAAGCGATCGGTCTCGAACATCGTGCGCGCGATGCGATAGGCAACTGGGGGCGTTGTGAAGCGGGCGGACATAGGAGTATCCTGGACAAGGATGGTCGGTTGGGTAAGGGGACGGGTCATTGCCCGGACGGCTGTTAGGCGAAGGGGATCGGAAGTATCGTTGAGTATGCGGCGTATCGAATCCGGTTTGAGAAGGTGGGTGTCCAATGGTAAGCTCGTAAGAGGCACGCCTCTCGCCTGGAGCTCTTTGACAAAATGGCGCCCTTCGTGCGCGTAACCACTTTCGTTGAGTAGCGGTCCCGCCCAGAGGACAGAGGGTTTGCGCTTCCGGGGCGTAGCGAGGACGAGTCGCTCGGGTCGAGTTGGCCTGGCACTAAGCGACTCCGTCTGTGCGTCGATCGGCGACTGAAGGTTGGGTATCGGTTCAGGTGCGGGCAAGGCGACTTCCGTGGAGCGGCCCACCAGTTCCGGGCAGAGTTGCGGGAGTTCACCCCGAAACTTGTCGGTCGCTTCAGGAGACAAGGCGGGGATGGCACGTGCGAGCAACTCATAGGCGTCGGTGTCCTTGAATGCCCCAAGGGCAATTGCTGCCGCCCGGGCACGATCAAGTGGTGGGTGGCATTCGTCTGCAGCGATGGCGAGCAGCGGGCAGTTCGCCGTGAGTCCTCGGGCGCGAACTCGGGCAGCCCACGTCAGCGCCTTGTCGAGCGGAAGGCGTTTGGCCAACTCGGCTCCCGCGGCGAGGCTGGGAAGGTCGCCCCACCGCTCGAGGCAGCGTTCGAGGAAGCGATCTGCGTGCGAGTCCGTGAGCTGGATGCCTTGAGCGAGAAAGAGCATCCTGGACTCTTCTGGAATTGCATGGACCACCTCGTCGATGTCACGGTCAGACTCGATGACATAGGTGATCAGCGTGCCTAGGTGACAATCGAGAGTTCCGTTGGTCGAGAGGGTTTTCAGAAGTACGTCTGCGGCATCGTCTGGCCGATCCAGGGCGGCGAGAGCCGATGCGAGCGGCGCGGCCACCTGTGAGGGTGAGTACTCCATGCCGTCGACGTCGAGCATGACGCGGTCCAAACGGCCGTAGGCATCGATGGCAGCCTGCATGTCGCCCATCGATAGGTGGATGTTGCCTTCCAAGACATCGGCGAGGGGGCATTCGGAGGTGCCTTGCCGAAGTTCCGTGCTCCATTCCAGCGCTTCACTGGCGCGGCCGAGTTCCAGGAGCGAATCGACGATCGTGCGGATGGCAAACCGCTTGTCGATGGATACCTTGGCGATCTCGGCAGCCTTAACGGCGATCTCCAAAGCCTTCTCGCTGTTCCCCCCGAAGTGATAGGACCGCGCCAGATTCAACAGCGCGTAGGGTCGATCTTCGGTGCTGGCTTCGTCCAGCGCAAGACGGGCAAGGCGTAAATTTCGCTCGGTCTTGTCCTTTGCCGACATGACCTCGCTCGTGTAGCCGAGGTGCTCCAGGCGGACCACCTCGGTGGCGGGATCCACAAGCTGCAACTGCCTCTTACCGTCTCTGGTCCAGACCTGCTCGTGCAGCCTCCCACGCCACGATCCCACTGACCTCCGGAACAGGCGGCCCGCTGGATGAGTGGTCCGGGAGCTTATCCCTACGCCGCTCAGGTTCTCGATGTGGATGCGGAAACCTTCAGTGGATGAATCCGCATCGAGAAGCGAACGGAGTGCGGCTTTATCGCCGATGACCCGTTCGTCGGCGTCGATCCAAAGGATCCAGGTTCCCGAGCAGTGTTCCAACGCGGCGTTGCGGGCTCGAGCGAAGTCGTCGTCCCAGTATCCTTTGACGACCGTGGCTCCGGCCGCCTTCGCTGTTTCGACGGTGCCGTCCTGAGATCCGGTGTCGTAGACGACGATTTCGTCTACGAGGGACTCCAGTGAGGCGAGGCAACCAGGAAGCTGGCCCTCCTCGTCTTTCACGATCAGACACGCGGACAGCAGAGGCGCTGGAGCGCTCAGCGAGGCCGGACGTGCATGCTTTTGTCGAAAGAGAGCGGCACCTGCAGTGTGGAGGTCGCGTTCCGACAAGCCGTTCGCCTTGATGCTTGCCCCACCTTCGTGGTGGACGAAGCTGCTTCTTGCTACCAGGAGCTCCCCCCCGGTGTCGCGGAGCCGAGCGCAAAAGTCTTCGTCCTCGAGACTTGCCGAGGAAAAGGTCTCGTCGAAGCCCCCGACTGCTTCGAAGGCGGTACGGCGGACGGCCAGGAAGGATCCGGACAAGATCTCAGCAGGGCTCACCTCGTCCCGATGGTCGGCCGCCCATGTACGTGCAAAGGCCTGCAGGTCTCGGCGCGTTGCGGCGGGATAGTTGACCCCGGACGCTTCTTGCTGCCGTGGGGCGCAGTTCGACATGGGTCCTACGGCAGCAACGCCGGCTCGTTCGAACGGAGCCACGAGGTAGTCGAGCCAACGGGAAGGGAGCACCGTGTCAGAGTCCAGGAAGACGATGAAGTCTGTGGTGGCGTCTTGCGCTCCCAGGTTCCGTCCGGTCGCGCATCCGATGTTGCTCGGAAGGCTTACTGCTCGAAGCCAAGGATAGTTCCGCAGCCGCGAGGCTGTGTCGTCGCAGGAGCCCTGGTTCACTACCACGACCTTGTCGCTGACTCCGAGCGTAGGCCGCAAGCTCTCCAGGCAGGCCTTTGTGCTCGGCCAGGCGTTCCAGGCGAGGATCACCACGGCGACTGCAGGTCTCGGCACGCTGTTCTTATCGGCAATACCGGACGTCACTTTGAGAGAGAGTGTCCCGATCAGTCCGCCGCCATCCTTCTTGGGAGGAGCTTGCCGCTGCCGAATTCCTCCTCAAGGTCCGACGCGCTCGGCCGATACCACCTGTGGCCCAGGGTTCCGGTCCACAAGGGCCGCCCAGGGCGGCGCCCCCACGGAAGAGGGGCGTCCCAACGTCAAGGAGGAACAGATGTCGTCCCTAGTAATCAACACCAACACCGAAGCAATTGCTGCCTACAACAACCTGAACGCCACAGACCAGGCTATGTCGACTGCCGTCAACCGGCTGTCGTCGGGTCTCAAGGTTCAGACCGCCGCCGACAACGCGTCGGGTTACGTCATCTCGCAGTTCCTGACCGAGCAGTCGAACGGCTTGGGTCAGGCAATAAGCAACGGCCAGGATGCTGTTTCGGTACTCCAGACCGCATCGGGTGCCATGAACCAGATCACCGCGGTTCTGCAGCGCATGAACCAGCTCGCCACCCAGGCAGCCAACGGCGGCGCAACCTCCACCCAGGCCCAGTCGGCCGACAACCAGGAGTTCCAGGCTCTCATGAGCCAGGTGAGCCAGATCGCCAACACCACCGACTTCGGTGGCACGCAGCTCCTGAACGGTAGCTACCAGGGCCAGACCTTCCAGCTCGGCGCCTACAACAGCGCCAACGACCAGGTGACGGTCAGCATCGCAGCGTTGACGGCGGGGGCCATCTCGATCTCCGGAAGCGTTATCACAAACACTGTCAGTGCCCAGGCCGCTATGGCATCCATCCAAGCTGCCATCAGCTACGTCGCTTCTCAGGAAGCAGGGATCGGTGCAATCCAGAACCAAATCCAGGTTCTGACCGCGAACAACACGGTCACCCAGCAGAACGTGCAGTCCGCAAACTCTCAGATCGTCGACACGAACATGGCGAAGACCATGACCCAGTACTCGGCGGATCAGATACTGATGCAGGCTGGTACAGCGATGCTGTCCCAGGCGCAACAGAACCCGAACCTGGTCCTGAAGCTCCTGCAGTAGTCGTAGCACCAGCCCTTCGGCTGGCGCATGCTCGCCGTCCGGGCCGGTCGTTGCAGGCCGGCCCGGACCGCAGGCGTCCGGTGGGGGCGGTCTCCGCCTCCACCGGAGAGGTTTTCCGCGGTAGTAGTCGACAGGCAGGCAGGGAGGCCGGATGTCCACCATCAGCACTTCGGGGGGAGGCTCGGGTCCCCTCCTCAGCCTCAACGGGATGATCTCGGGGATGAACACCACGGCGGTGATCCAGGCCCTGATGCTCGCAGTCCAGCAGCCCCAGCAACAGCTGCTGAGCCAGCAGTCGGCGATCAACACTCAGGTCACCGACTACCAGCAGCTCAACACCGACTTCAGCGCCCTCCAGAGCGCGGCGGACGCGGTCTCGTCCCCCCAGGCCTGGCAGGCGGTCGCCGCCACCTCCTCCAACACCTCGGCAGTCACCGCCTCCACCACCGGCACAGGCTCGCCCGGTTCCATCTCGTTCAACGTCAACCAGCTGGCCCAGTCCGACGCACTGGCGTCCGCCAACACCGTCGCCGCCACCTCGGACGTCATCACGAGCGGCAACTTCCTGGCGTCCATAGGCGGCAACGCTCTCGGGCTGACCACTCTCTCCGGCAGCTCCGCACTGGCGCTCGGCAACCACACCGTGGCGGTGACGCAGGCCCTGACCGGTGCCTCCACCGGGGGCACGTCCAAGCTCGCCGCCAGCACCACCATCACCAGCGGCACCAACGACACCATCGCCGCCACCATCAACGGCACCGCCCAGACGATCACCATCGCTGCCGGCACGTACACACCTACCCAGCTCGCCCAAGCGGTGGCCAGCGCCTCCAGCGGCCTTCTCGAGGCCCAGGTCGGCGCGAACGGCCAGCTCCAGCTGTCCACCAGCCTGCTGGGATCCGGATCGAGCCTGCAGGTCACCGGGGGGACCGCCCTCTCCAGCCTCGGCCTCGCGACGCAGTCCAGCGCGAGCGTCGGCACGGCGGGGTCGATCACCGTGGACGGGACCGCCAACGCCGTCAACAACGTGCAGGCCGGAAGCTCGGTGTCCCTCACTTCGGGCACCGGCGGCACCGTCAGTGCCACGCTCGGCAACTTCGGAACCACGGTCAACTCCCTCACCGCCGACAACCTCAGCACCGGCAACGGGAGCCTTGCGTCGGTGGTGAGCGCCATCAACGGCTCGGGTCTGGCCATGACCGCCTCGGCAGTGCAGAGCTCCGCCGGCGCCTACCGGCTCCAGGTCAGCTCCAACGCGACCGGAGTCAGCAACGACCTCTCGTTCAACCCTGCCGCTTTCAGCAGCACCATCGGCAACATGAACACCATCACCGCCGGCCAGGACGCCCAGCTCCAGGTGGGAGGCTCGGGCGGGTACACCGTCGATTCGGCGAGCAACACAGTCACCGGCCTGATGCCCGGCCTGACCGTGAACCTCCAGCAGGCGACCACCTCACCGGTCACGGTGTCGCTCGGTCCCGATGCCGCAGGCCTGGCGAAGAAGGTCCAGGCGCTGGTGACGGCTGCGAACACGGCCCTGGCGGACATCCAGACCTACGCCGGCTACAACGCGACCACCAAACAGGGCGGCCCGCTGATGGGCGACGGCACCGTCAACGCCCTCACGCAGCAGGTCCTGTCCGTGGTAGGGAACGCCGTGGGCGCCTCCAACGGCAGTGGCGGCAACCTCACCGCCGCGAACGCCGGGCTGACACTCACCAGCACCGGATCACTCCAGTTCGACTCCACCACCTTCCAGTCCGCCTTCACCGCCAACCCGACCGGAATCGCCGGCCTCTTCCAGCAGGGCGGCAGCTTCGCTCCCGCCAGCTCCACCTACGCGGGCGCAGCCAGCTTCATCTACGCCACCGACGCCACGAAGGCGGGGTCCTACGCCGTCCAGGTCAGCCACTCCGCCACTCAGGCCACCGACCTCGGGACCGGCGTCTTCGCGAGCGGCGCGACCGTGACCGCTGGGGAGACCGTCAGCGTCACGGTCGGTGGCACGACCGCCAGCTACACCACTAAGTCCGGCGACACGCTCGCCAGCGTCTCCCAGAACCTCAACCAGGCTCTCGGCCAGGCGGGGATCTCGGTCTCCGCGCAGGTCCACACCGGCAGCTCCGGCCAGCAGCTCGAGCTGACCAGCGCCTCCTACGGCAGCGCCTCCTCCTTCAGCGTGGGGACGAGCGGCACCGGTGTCGGTCAGTTCGGTCTCACCGCCGGAGGCTCCACGTACACCGGCACAGACGTGGCCGGAACGATCAACGGTGTGACCGCTACCGGACAGGGCCAGATCCTGACCGCTCCGCAGACCGATCCCACCCTGGCCGGCCTGTCGTTGCAGGTGACCGCCACCGGCATCACCACCAGCACGAACCTCGGAACCTTCACCTACAACCAAGGCGTCGCCGGTGGTCTGGGAGCCGTCTCCTACGGGGCCTCCGACCCGACAGTCGGCAATCTGACGACCACCATCCAGAACCTCCAGCAGCAGTCCACCAATCTCGGAGCGCAGGCCGCCGCCTACGACCCGATCATCACAGCTCAGCAGCAGGCCTACCGCAACGAGTTCGCCCAGATGGAGGCCACGCTGGCGTCACTCCAGAACCAGAACAACTGGCTGGCGGGCCAGATCAAGCAACTCTCATAGGAAGACAGATCGATGCCGGCCAACCCCTACCAGCAGTACGCCAACGAGACCGTGTCGATGGCCAGCCCGTTCCGGCTGGTGACGCTGATGTACGACCACCTGATGATGGACATCGGCAAGGCGGACCGGGCGATAGAGAAGTGGGACGTCGCGGAAGCGCACGAGCTGCTCGTACACGCCCAGAAGATCGTCTCGCTGCTCCGCACCACGCTGCGGGAGGATCTTTGGGAGGGCGCTGCCCAGCTGCACGCCCTCTACCAGGTGATCCACGACCGCTTGGTTCTCGCCAATCTGTACAAGGACCGCGAACGGCTCAAGGAGTGCGCGGAGCTTGTCGAACCTCTTCACAAGGCCTGGCACGCGGCCGCGGAGACTGCAGCGCAACAGATGGCACCCGCCAGGGTTGCGTGAGGTGCGCCAGCTTGCGACCTGGGCCGAAGCTCTCGACTCCTACGAGCGAAGGTTGGAGGAACTGGAGAAGTGGGTCGCGGAGGGAGGGCGGAGGCCCGAGGTCCTGCCGCTGCCCAGCTCCCTCGGTCCCCTGCCGGCCGAGCTCGAGGCAAGGGCGGCGGAACTGCTCCGCCGCGGCCGGGGGCTCGAAGACCGACTGGGCGCGCTGCGAGAGGAGCAGGGAATGCTGATGATGGGGAGAATCTCACGGGGCCGGACGGCTCCCTGCTACCTGGACCGGTCCGCATGAGCCCCATCGCCACCGAAGGGGACCGCCTCAGCGCCGCCGCCTCGCAGCGCTCCCCGTCGCCTGCCGCACTCGGCGACTTCGCGGCGCTCGATCTGGCCTACGGCCGCTACTTCGACCAGCACCAGGAGATGGGCGATCGTTGGCTGCTCGCCCAGACGCTCGCCACAGGGCCGTCCCGCAGGGTGATCATGCCGCTGCTGGGAGTCTCCCCCGGCGAGCGCATCGTGGACCTGGGAACCGGGTTCGGCCCCCTCGCGCTCGAGCTGGCGGCCACCTACGGGTGCCACGTGACAGGAACCGACAACGAGGCGGACAAGCTGGAGGTCGCCCGCGCCATCACCGAAGACGTGTCGGCCTCCGGCTGGTTGGCTGACCCTGCGTCGGTTGCCTGGGAGGTGGCGGACACGGTCGACCTGCCGATGGCCGCTTCCAGCATCGACCGAGTCGTAGGTCGACTGATACTGCAGCACGTCACCGATCCGGTGGCCACCGTCGCCGAAGCGGCCCGGGTGCTTCGCCCCGGAGGCCGGCTGTGCGTCGTCGACGTGGACGACCAGCTCACCTTCTCCTGGCCGCTGCCCTCCCCGGCGCAGGCCTTCCTGGAGGACGCTCTCCGTCAGGCCCAGGCGTGGCGGGGCGGCGACCGCTTCATAGGACGGAAGCTGCCCGCACTCATGGCGCAGGCGGGTCTGGAAGTGGAGCTGTCCGTCATCGTGCCCCAGGCCGGCTACGGCGAGGAGCTGGAGCTGGCCCGCGCCTTCAACGTCAGCCACTTCGCCCGCTCCCGCGAATCGGTGCTGGCCGCACGGGTCACGGACGCAGCCACTTTCGACCGCGCGCTGGACGACTACGCCTGCGAGCCGCTGGAGCGCCAGTTCTCCGCCACCGGCCAGATGCTCGTGGTGGGTCGCAAGCCCGAGTAGGCCCTCGGTCCTTCCAGAGCGGTACACGGCTCGGCACGGGCACCGCTCGGGTCGGCTTCGCCTACGGCTCGGCACGGGAACCGCTCGGCCCCAAGTCCGCACTCGGGTCGGCTCGGCAAGGGCACGGCCGGAAGTCCACCGGACGCTGCCGGCGGGCGGCGGCCTCTTTAGCGACCTCCGCCCCGTCCCGCTCCGCTCCCCGTCCCCGTCCGCGTCCGCGCCCCGCCCCGCTCCCCGTCGCGCCCGTTCCCGTCCCCGGCCCCGGCCGCCCTTCCCCGGCCCCGGCCATCCAGCCCCGCCCCGCCCC
>JAJYPS010000077.1 GCA_021795215.1 Actinomycetes bacterium | reverse complement strand
GGATAGCGGACGTTGTAGTACTGACCCGCCACGAAGCCCGGCGTGCCGGGCAGCGCCAGCCGCAAGGTGGCGGTCTCGGGCGTCTCCTCTATCACCTCCAGCACGTCGGCCTGTTGCCACTGCGGCGTGGGCGCCTGGGGGTCGCTCCGTGCCTGGGCCAGCCGAGCGGCGCGTTCCGCCGCGCCGCCGGCCGGTGCTGCGTCGGGCTGCTCCCCGCCGTCGACGCGCCGGCTCACTACGGGCGGGTCAGCGACCAGCTCGTCAAGAACGACTTCTTCGCTCACCACTCCGGTCTGCTCGGTCACCACAGCCTGGGACACGGTACGACTCCTTTCACGTTCTCACCACGAGATCTTGTGCCGCCACACCGCTCTCCGCCCTTGCGACCGGACCGCACACCCGGCACTCCGGATCGGACGCCAGTGACAGCTTGGACGTGCTCATGTCGTCCAGGTCGATGGTCAACATCGCACCCTCCAGGGGGCGGCCCCACCCGCTGGCCACCTTGATCGCCTCTGCCGCGGCCAGGCACCCGATCGTCCCTGCGGCCACGCCGAGCACCGGGAACCCGAGCGGCGCCCACGCAGGGTCACCCTCGCCCGCCCAGCAACGCAAGCAGGGAGTGCGACCGGGTGACAGCACGGTGACATAGCCCCAGGCACCGTCCATGGCGGCCTCCACCAGTGGCACGCCGGCCTCCCAGCACAACCGGTTCAGCTCCAGCCGTTCGGCGAAGTTGTGCCGGCAGTCCAACGCCACGTCACAGCGGTTCGTCCAGCCGGCTACCGACGGGCCGGACACCGGTTCGTCCAGCGCCACCACCTCCACATCCGGATAGCGCTCCGAAATGGCCTGGGCGGCGTTGAACACCCTGGGCTGGCCCAGCTGGTCGGCCCGCAAGAGTACCTGCCGGTTCAGGTCCGGCTCCTCCGCCACACCCGGGTGGCACAGCACCAACCGGCCCACTCCTGCTGCCGCCAGGTACAGAGCAGCGGTGCCGCCCACGCCGCCGATACCCGCCACCAACGCAGTGGCGCACCCCAGCTTCTTCTGACCGTCGCTGCCGAAGCCCTCCACTCCCAGCTGCCGGTCGAAACGTCCCGGGCCAGGAGTTGCCGCCGGGTTCGCCATATCGACTCTCGCCGATCCGGTCACGCCGTATCCCGTCCGGTACCAGACGCCCCCGCAATGCCGGCCAACGGTCGCCGAGCCAGCTGCTCGCCCACCTCGGCCACCACCTGCTCGATCAGCTGGTGGGCCTCCACCGCCTCGATCCCCGCCGCTTTCAGCACACGTGCAGGCTCCGGCCCGATCTTCTGACACACCACCGCTGCGCAGTCACCCAGCAGCTCCACCGTCTTGTCGAGCGGGCTGCGGTCGTCGTTGCAGGTGGACGGCCCGAAGCAGTAGCGCTCCACACTGCGGGTGTGTATGAAACGGGCCCACTGGGCGCCCCCCTCGTATATCCAGAACTCGCCCGCTTGCCCGAAGTGCTGGTTGACCACCCCACTGCCCTTCGTGGCGACCGCCACCAGAACTGTCGCCTCGGGTCGCTCCGTGCCTCCGGTGGCTATCCGCAAGCTCTGCCTCTCCACCCGCCGGCGCTCCCGATCCAGTTCGATCTGGGCATGTGCGGCACGCCGCTGCTCCAGGTCGTAAGTCTCCTCCGCAGCCAGCACCTCGTCACCGGAGAACTCCTCGCTGCGGTCTTCTCCCAGCATCCCGACGGCGTCGGCACGGCACTGCCGGCAGTGGCGCATCATGTTCATGTCGCCACCGGCCGCCTCGCAGCGGTCCTGCAGCACCGCCAGCTCCTGTGGGGTCGGACCTCGGAAACCGTTCAGGCCGAAGTACGTTCCGTGCTCGGGGGCGGACACCATCGGCATGACGTTGTGCAGGAACACTCCCATGCCCCGCACCGTGGCCGACACGTCCGCCAGGTGCTCGTCGTTCACGCCGGGGATCATGACCGAGTTGACCTTGCACAGGATGCCGGCCGCCACCAGCCGTTCGACTCCCTCCAGCTGCCTCTCCGACAGGATGGACGCAGCCTCTTTCCCGGTCCGCCGCCTGCCGCCGTAGAACACCCACGGGTAGATCCGCTCCCCCACCTCGGGATCGGTCATGTTGACCGTGACGGTGACGTGGTCCACGCCCAGAGCCGCTATCCGATCCACCTGGTCCGGCAGCGCCAGACCGTTGGTCGACAGGCACAGCTTGATGTCCGGAGTCTCCTTCGCCACCAACTCCAGCGTGCGGAAGGTACGATCGGCGTTGGCGAGGGGGTCCCCCGGTCCGGCGATGCCAACCACGCTCAGCTGCGGCACTCGGGTCGCCACGTACTTCACCTTCCGGGCAGCCTGCTCCGGCGTCAGCACCTTGGACGTCACCCCGGGCCGGCTCTCGTTCGCGCAGTCGAACTTCCGGTTGCAGAAGTTGCACTGGATGTTGCAGCCGGGAGCGACCGCCACGTGCATCCGCGCGTAGAACTGATGGGCTTCCTGGCTGTAGCAAGGGTGGTTGGCCACCTTCTCCCTGATGGTCGGGTCCATAGGCTGGGTCTTCGACCCGCACGACGCCGCTGCCTTGGAGCTGCATCCCCCCGCGGGAAGATTCCCCTCGGCTGGCTCGCCTGGTTGCACGACAGGTAGAAGCTTGACGCCTCTGGGCAACATCTAGGCCTCCTCGGTCTCGATGAGGTACTGCTGGGACGGGGCACCTTCAGCCGCCAACTCGTGCTCGAGGCAGCCCACCAGGCGCCCGTTGGCGAAGTTCACGGCGTAAACGACTTTCTCTTGGAGGTAAAGGCCGATATTGACCACCCTTCCCTCGGTCCCGGCCTCCACCAGAACCTGGCCAACCGCTATGTCGGGATCGGGATAGGTTCCGTCGTTACGGAGAAGGGCCACGGCTCTGACGCTGTCGCCGATGTCGAACATGGTGTCCATCACACGTTCCTTCTCGTCGGCAGGTCCACCGCTACCGCACAGCCGGCTGCCGCATCCCGCAGCACCTTGAACACCCTGTGGTCCAGGGATCCCGCACGGACGAAGTCCCTGTAGGAGTCGGCCATCGCCTCGCGGAACAGAGCCAGCAGCGTCGCAGCGGGCAACTCGACGCCAGCCGCGCAGGCGTCGGCGCGGATGGCCGAGATCCGATCACCGAACCGGCGAAGGATATGCAGCCGGTTCACCTCCACCACCCGAGCGTCGTAAGGAACTTCGAAGTACTCCAGGTAGTCCTCGGCCGTCTTGCAAGCGTCGAAGCCAGCCAGGTCCGCCCTCGGCTCACTGCCGGTCACCGGGGTGTCCAGCCAGACGAGGCGGCCGAGGAGGCCGAGGAGGCCACCAGCTTGCGCAGCCAAGGGGGTGGAGTCCCTCCCAACACCTCCTGCAGGCGGTCCAGCAGGGAATTGATCTCGGCCGTCTCGAGCACCTTCACCGGATGGATCCGGGCCGTCACCACCCGGGCGGCCGCACCGCCGCCGATCGCGGACACGTGGAGGATCCCGCAGTCGTTCACCAGCTCCACCCGAGCGTCTACCCGGCCCGACTCCCCCTCTTCGTCGACGCTCTCGAGCAGCCGCGTGCCCACGAAGAGCGAGCCTTCGGCTGACACGTCGTACACGTCGAACCGCCGGCACCATCCGAAGTGCTGGTCGACGTGTACGCCGTCGCCCGTTGCGAAACCGACTCTCAGCATGAGCTGACCTCCTTGGTGACATGGGATCCGGTCTCCCCGGGAATTGGCAGGGGCGTACCGGGCGAATCGAACGGCGCCGAGCAGGTGTCCCCCGCCCTCGCTCCTTTGACGTGCAGGGAGGCGCCGTGGCGCGTACCCCGGTGCTCCAGCAGGCAGTTGGCAGCGTCCGCCAGAAGAGACAGGCTCCCCCGGTACCCGGCTCCCAGGCGGAGCTGAGCTGCGAGCCGGTCGTAGACCGGGAACCCCATCCTCAGGTGCGGCACGTCGAGCTGCTCGGCTACCCGCCCCACATGGCTCGATCCGATGACCAGCTCCGCTCCGCCATCGGCCGACCGCTGCTCGAAGTCCGCCAGGTCTCCCACCACTACCTCCGGCACGGGCAGCCGCCCGAGCACCCTGGAACGGGTCGGGCTGACTGCGGTCACGATCTCGGCACCGACGTCAGCCATCAGGGATCCCACGGCGAGCAGCAAGTCCGGCTCGAGCGCCAGTGCCACTCGGACGCCACCGAGCACGAAGTGGGTGTCGAGCAGCCCGTCCGCCAGCCGCTGGCGCCAACGCCTGACTCCTCTGGGAACCGACCGGCCACTTATGTCTGCCAAGTCGGACACCAGCGCATCCACGGACTCCAACCCGCTGAGCCGGTCGTAGACAAGGGCCGGTACTCCGCAAAGCTTCTCCAGGGTCTCTGCCGCGCGGCTCACCGCAGATCCGGTCGCCAGAGTCGCCTGGGAGAACCCGCTGCGCCGCAAGTCGGCCACGGTGGTGCCGCCGGTGGTGAGCGCCGACCAGCGGTCCGCCAAGTGCCCGTCCAGAGAGCCTGCCAGATCGGGGATCACGACGGCGTCCAGCCCGAACGCCTCTACCAGCAGGCGAAGCTCCTCCACGTCCAGAGGGCTCAGTGCAGGGCCGGCCAAGATGTTCACCTGACCGTTCACCACCGGACCCGGCTCGGCGCAGGTCGACACCATCGCCTGGGTCGCCGCTGCCCAACCGTCTTGCATGCCGCCTTTGAAGTCGGGAGTCGACGCGTGGATCACCACCGGGTCGTCCGGGCCGTCGTGAGATGCCGCGAACTGGCTCACTTCGGTGGCTGTATCGTCGCCACTCACCTCGGTCAGGCCGGTCGTCAGCAGTCCGATGACGGCAGGAGTGTGCTCGGCGGTGATGGTCGCCAGTGCCTCCGCCAACGCTCCACCGCCGCCCAAGACGGTGGTCACCTGAGTCAATGCGGTGGTCTGCATCGGGATGGGCTCCCTGAAGTGCCTGGTCAGCAGCGACTTGGCGAACGCCGCACATCCCTGGGAGCCGTGCACCAGGGGCATCGTCCGGTGCAGGCCCAGGAACGCCATCGCACCTCCCAGCGCCGGGCTGTGCTTCAGCGGGTCGATCGTCGCCCGCCGGGGGGAAGTAACCATGTCCGCCATCACGCGACCTCCCGGCCGTCTTCGCCGCCCTGGAAGGACTGGCCGCCAGGAGCGGATGCGGTCAGTGACGTCAGCCCGGAGCCCCCCTGGCTGTCCTTGTGCTGCTGGCTGTCCTTGTGCTGCTGGAGCTCGGGGGCGCCAGGTCGGCGGACGAACCCCGGCGCTCTGTCCGACAGCTCCCGGTCCGATCGCTCCCACGGAGCTGGCCGGCGAACCTGCTGCCACACCGGGCTCGAGATGGCCAGGTCCAGCTGGCGAGCCAGCTGGACCATGCCGGAGTAGCCGGCGTAGGGATGGTGCCGCTCCTGGTTGATGTCCAGGAAAGGGACACGGCCCTTCAGCGCCGTGTACTGGTTGCGACCTCCCGCTACAAGGATGTCCGCTCCAGTGTCGGCCGTTATCCGGAGCAGCTCCTCGGGACTGCCCTTCTCGATCATCCGGGCCTGGGGACCGAGCAGCTGCGCGATGCGCTGCTTGTCCTCCTCGGTGCTCTTCTTGACCCCTGTGGCGACCACCTCCATGCCCAGGTCCTGCATGGCGGAGACGATGGACCAGCTCTTGACCCCTCCCGTGTAAAGGACCGCGCGACGGCCGGCCAGCGAGGCCTTGTAAGGCGCCAGGCTGATCCGAAGGGCTGCCTCCTCTTCGGCGATCACCTGCTCGGCCCGCGCTGCCAGAGCTGGGTCGCCCAGCATGGCCACCATGGTGCGGATGGACTGAGACATGTCCCTGGTGCCGTAGAAGCTGCCTTCGAACCAGGGGATGCCGTAGCGTTGCTCCAGCTTGCGGGCCATTCCGAGCAGCGCTTTGGAGCAGACGACCATTGTCAGGCGGCTCCGGTGGGCCCAAGCGATCTCTGCGAACCGCGCGTCGCCACTCACTTTCGACACCACTCTGATGCCGATGCGGTCCAACACCTCCAGGACCGGCCACAGCTCACCGGCGACGTTGTACTCGCCTATCAGATTTATGTCGTAAGGCGTGCTTGCCGGCGGCTCCTGGGTGCCGATCACGTGCTCCAGCAGCGCCTCGCCGGCCAGCCGGTTGCCCAGGCTCTTGGTACCCACGAAACCCGCCGCGTGGACCGGCACCACCGGCAGGCCGGTCGCCTCGGCGGCGGCCCGGCACACAGCGTCCATGTCGTCCCCGATCAGGGCGGTGACGCAGGTCGAGTACACGAAGATGGCGGCCGGTGCCTGGCCGGCCGCCACCTCCAAGATCGTGTCGTACAGCTTCTGCTCGCCGCCCATGATCACGTCGTTCTCGCCCACGTCGGTGGTGAGACCACGCTTGTAGATATCCGGACCCGACGACAGGCTGCCCCGGCCGTCCCAGGAGTTGCCACAGCAGGCGATGGGACCGTGCACCACGTGGGCCGCGTCCGTGATGGGCACGAGCGTGATCATTGCCCCGTCGAAGGCGCAACCTCCTGCAGTGGCGCCCGGCTTGGGAGCGGGGCATCCCTTCTTCCGCTCCTTGGAGTCCTTCTGCCGGTTGTGGCCGCAGGTGGGCTCGTCGAACAGCCCCGGTATGTCGGCGTGCATTTGCGATCCCTCTCAGCGGATCAGGTCGAAGCTGTGGTCGGGGGCGGTGCGATCCAGCTCGTCCAGCACCGTGTTCACCACGGAGCTGAGCAGGTTGATACCGCCCTGGTAGCCCACGATGGGGAACCGGTGCAGATGGTGGCGGTCGAAGATCGGGAAGCCGACCCGGACCAGAGGCACGCCTGCCTCCTTGGAGAGGTACTTCAAGTGCGAGCTGCCCACGAGCAGGTCCACCGGCTCGGTGAACACCAGCGACCTCATGTGCCAGAGGTCCTTGCCCCTCCAGACGGTGGCCTTGGACCCGAACGGCGTAGAGGCCAGCACCGCCTTGGCCCGCTGCTCGAACGCGTCGTCGCCGTTGGTGCACACCACATGCACCGGCTCGGCACCGACCTCGGTCAAGAAGCCGAGCAACGACACCACAAGGTCGGGGTCCCCCGCCAGCGCGACACGCTTGCCGTGCAGGTAGGCGTAGGAGTCGGTCATGGCATCCACCAGGCGGCCCCGCTCCGCGGTCACCGCTTCCGGAACCGCCACGCCCGTGAGACGAGCCACTTCGGTCACGAACCGGTCGGTGTTGGCGACACCTATGGGCATAGGAAGGGTCACCACCTCGTGCTCCCACTTGGCGCGCATCATCTTGGCGGTCTGGCGGGTCGCAGACTCCTGCAGCAGGATCGTGGCCACAGCGTTTGCGGCGTCCTCCGCCTCGGCCAACGGGGTGCCCCCCGGGTACATGTCGTACGCACCTGTGGCAGGCGAGTCGAGCGTTTCGCTGTGGTCGCCCAGAAGCGTGTACCGGACCCCCATCAGCGACAGGAGCCGCTTCAGCTCCCGCAGATTACCCACGTAGGTGTCGAACCCCGGCACCACGTTCAAACGCCCGTTTGGTTGGTGAGAGCGCCGCTCCGTCACCTCGGCGTCCTCGTTCGGCTCACCGATGGTGAGGTACTCCAAGATGCTGCGCAGCATGGAGTCGTAACCTGTGATGTGCGACCCGACGAAGCTGGGCGTGTGGGCGTAGGGCACCTTGAGGGAGTCTGGGATCACCTCCTTCTCGCGGGCCTTCGCTATGTAGTTCTGCAGGTCGTCGCCTATGACCTCCGCCATGCAGGTGGTGCTGACGGCCACCATGGACGGCTTGTAGAGAGCGGTGGAGTTCTCCAGGGCGTCCACCATGTTGTTGAGCCCCCCGAACACCGCCGCATCCTCGGTCATCGAAGAGGACACTGCCGGCACCGGCTCACGGAAGTGCCGGCTGAAGTGGGTGCGGAAGTAGGCGACGCATCCCTGAGATCCATGCACCAGGGGCAGCGTCCGCTCGAACCCTGCCGACGCCAGGACTGCTCCCAGGGGCTGGCACGCCTTCTCCGGGTTGACCACCAGGCCTTGCCTGGCGAAGTTCTTCTCCCGGTACTCCTGGCCCCTGGTCCAGTCCCTGACCGATGCCACCTCCTCGGGACTGCATGGAGTTTCGAACTGCTTCTTGTTCTCGAACTGCTCCTGGTAATGAGGAGCGTCGAACAACTCGTTATGGTCTTTGATGTCGAGATCGCGTTCTGTGGATGTCATTGCAGATCCTCTCCGTTGATGGAGCCAGGTTGGGGACGTAGCTCAGCTGGCGAGCTGCTCAGTTGGTTCCGCAGATTCCGGTGATCCTGACCGGTCAGACTCCCAGGGGGGAGTCATGAGGCCCCAGACCGGGCTGTTGATGGCCAGGTCCATGTCCCTGGCGAAGATGGCGAAACCGTCAACCCCGTGGTAAGGGCCGGAGTAGTCCCAGGAGTGCATCTGACGGAACGGAAGGCCCATCTTGTGGAAGACGTACTTCTCCTTTATGCCGGCTCCCATCAGGTCGGGGCGCAGCCGGCGGGCGAACTCCTCCAGCTCGTAGGCGCTCGGGTCGTCGTAGATGACGGTCGCCTCCTTCACCTCTGGGTAGGTGCGCTTGTAGTCGTCGCTGTGGCCGAACTCGTAGCCTGTCCCGACGATCTCCATGCCCAGGTCCTCGTAGGCGCCGATCGTGTGCCTAGGGCGGAGGCCTCCGATCAACAGCATCACCCGCTTGCCCGCCAGGCGAGGGGTGAAGGCTTCCTGCACTGCCTGGAACTCCTTCTGGTAAGAGGCAATGGCAGCTTCCGTCTTCGCAACGACCACGTCGTCGAACTGAGCCGCAATGGCCCGCATGCTCTCCACGATCTTGGTCGGGCCGAAGAAGTTGTACTCCAGCCACGGTGTGCCGTACTTCTGCTCCATCGTCTCGCAGATGTAGTTCATCGACCTGTAACAGTGGATCAGGTTCAGTTTGGACTTGTGCGCGCTGGCCAGCTCGTTCAACGTGCCGTCTCCGGACCACTGAGCGATGACCCGGAGACCCATGTCCTCCAGAATCCTGCGAGAAGCCCACGCGTCTCCGCCGATGTTGTAGTCGCCGATCAGAGCGACGTCATACGGTGTGCTGTCCTCCACGTCCCCGGTGCCCAGCACCCAGTCCCGGATCGCGTCGTTTGCGATGTGGTGCCCCAAGGACTGGCTCACCCCGCGGAATCCTTCGCAACGCACGGGAACCACCGGTTTGCCAATCTCTGATGACGACTGACGTGCGACCGACTCGATGTCGTCGCCTATCAGGCCTATGGGGCACTCCGACTGGATGCTGATACCCTTGGCGAGGGGAAACAGCTGCGCTACCTCGTCCACCACCTTGGCCAGCTTCTTGTCGCCCCCGAACACGATGTCTCGCTCTTGGAAGTCGCTGGTGAACTGCATGGTGACGAAGCTGTCGATACCGGCTTCGCCATGGGCATAGTTGCGCCTACCGGCCCAGGAGTACTGCCCGCATCCGACCGGCCCGTGGCTGATGTGCACCACGTCCTTCACCGGCCCCCATACAACCCCCTTAGAACCGGCATAGGCGCATCCTCGAACCGTCATGACGCCCGGCTTGGACTTGATGTTGGACTTGACGTCGCACTCCTTGGACTCCCCAGTGGGATCCGCCGGCTTGACGTGCTTGATACGGGTCTTGAGGGCCTTGGCCGGGAAGGCCGACAGGACCTCGTCGATCATCTGCTGGGTCTCTTGCCGATCTGCCATCACGCCACTTCCTCTCGGGCACGGCCGATGATGGTCTCGTCTTCCTGCTCCATGATGCCGAAGTCGATCAGCAGCGTCTCCAGCTCGTCCATGGTGATAGGGGTCGGGATGGTCTTGCGATCGTTCTCGTCGATCTTGCGTGCGAGCTGCCGGTACTCCTCCGCCTGCGAGCAGGTCGGGTCGTACTCCAGCACCGTCATCCGGCGCAGCTCTGCGTGCTGCACGATGTTGTTCCGGGGGATGAAGTGAATCATCTGGGTGTTCAGCCGGCGAGCCAGCTCCTCGATCAGCTCCGCCTCGTTGTCCGTGTTACGGCTGTTGCAGATGAGGCCACCCAGCCGGACCCCGCCGGAGTGGGCGTACTTCAGCACGCCCCGAGCGATGTTGTTGGCGGCGTACATGGCCATCATCTCGCCGGATGTGACGATGTAGATCTCCTGCGCCTTGCCCTGGCGGATCGGCATGGCGAAGCCGCCGCACACCACGTCGCCCAACACGTCGTAGGTGACGTAGTCGAGATCCTCGTAGGCACCGTTCTCCTCTAGGAAGTTGATCGAGGTGATCACCCCCCGACCCGCACATCCGACTCCCGGCTCCGGGCCGCCGGACTCCACGCAGCGGATGTCCCACTGGCCTTGCAGGAGCACGTCGTCGATGTCGAGCTCCTCCACACCGCCCTGCTCTGCGGCCATCGCCAGGACCGACGTCTGGGCCTTCGAGTGCAGGATCAGACGGGTGGAGTCCGCTTTGGGATCGCAGCCGACGATCATCACGCGCTTGCCGATGTCGGCCAGTGCGGCCATCGTGTTCTGTTGAGTGGTCGACTTTCCGATGCCACCTTTGCCGTAAAACGCAATCTGACGCATGTCATGCTCCTTTTCTGTATTGAAGAGTCGGACGGGAGTCGGCGTGGGCTGTCCGGAGGCCGGCCAGTAGTCCGGCGACCTCCTGCCGTCCGATCTCCTGCTTGCCGTCCTGCGCCCGTTGGCGGACCAGGTTCAGCACTTCGGCCAAGTCCGCCTCTTCGGCGTCAAGGCCTTCCTGTGCCAGCACGTGGCGCAGCGCAGCGCGCCCGGAGTGCTTGCCCAGAACTATCCGGCGACTGGCACCCACCTGGGAAGGATCGAACGGCTCGTAAGAGGCGGGGTCCTGCAGGACTGCCGCCACGTGGATACCGGCTTCATGAGCGAACGCCGCAGATCCCACCACCGCTTTGCCTGCCGGGATGGGCCGCCCAGTCACCTCCGAGACCAGCTGGGCCAACCGGGAAAGCGCAGTGGCGTCCACATCGAAGTCCTGGCCCGTTATCCTTCGCACGATCATCACGAGCTCTTCGAAGGCAGCCACGCCTGCACGGTCGCCGGTGCCCAGCACGGTCGTATTGGCCCATCCGAAACCTGCTCGCAGTGCGGCCAAGGTGTTGGCGCTTGCAAGGCCCAGGTCGTCGTGTGCGTGCAGCTCCCACTGTGCCGGCACCGCGGCCACCAGAGCTGCGCAGCGGTCGAAGGTCGTGAACGGATCCAACATGCCCACGGTGTCGGCGAAACGGAACCTGCTCACGCCGAGAGGTGACAGTCGACCTGCCAGCTGAGCGACGAAGTGGTCGTCCGCCCTGGAGGCGTCCTCGAACCCCACGCTTACAGCCAGGCCGGCGTCGAGAGCGTAAGTGACACAGCCCCGGAGACGGTCGGCCACCTGCTGCCTGCTCTGGCGCAGCTTCACCCTCATCAGCTGGTCGGACACGGGAACGCAGATGTGGACTCGGTTCACTCCGGTCGCCACGGCAGCGTCGATGTCCCCCCAGGTGGCACGGCACCACGCAGACACCGCTGCTGGAAGCCCGAGCTCCACGATGGCAGCCAGCGCCTCCCTCTCCGACTGGCTCCCGGCGGGGATCCCCGCTTCTATCTCGTCCACTCCCGCTTGGGCCAGCGCTTGCGCAATCACCACCTTGTCCGACGTCGTCATCGCAACACCGGGCGCTTGGTCTCCCTCGCGGAGAGTGGAGTCGCACACCGAAACCCGCTCTTGGAACCGATGCGGCTCCGACAACGGCCCACCGAGCCCATCGGGCAGCGGTGTCGAGAGCTCGTGCAGGTCCGGGGAAGGAACCCCTGGATCAAAAGAGTGAGTCATCCGCCGCCTCCTTGCACTCCGAACTAACCACAAGCTCCACACTCTACGTAAGGTGTTTCCATCGTGATTCTGTTTCGTGAACTAGACGTTGCAGATAGCGCACGCTCCGAGCAGCACCGGCGATTTTCGTAATTCTCCCTGGTCACACGCGTCTTGTTGTGGCCGCTGGACACGGCACGAGCAAAACGAGGGGCCTTTACACGACGTCAGTACGCCCGCTACTGTGTCTAGTACAAGGCTTAACTACGACGCAGAGTGAAAGGACTAGCCATGATTGTGAGCATCGACCAGCAGCTGTGCACCGGCGACGGAGTTTGCGAACAGGGCTGTCCCCAGCTGTTCGCCCTCGGGGACGACGGCTACGCGTACGTGAAGAATGCCGAAGGCGAGTTGGTGGAGAGGACGACGGTACCGGCCGGGTTGGAGCTTGCCGCCATCCAAGCAGCCGAGGAGTGCCCGGGAGAGTGCATCGTCGTGGACGCCGCTTGACTTAGGAGCGTCGCTCCAGGTCGCTCACTCCGGGGCTTTGTAGGGGCTTTGTGGGGGCTTTGTGCTCCTTCGGATCTTCGGGCGGTTCCGTTTACCGGTTCTCTTTGACGTTTGAAGGATGCTCTCGCCTGCGAGCAGGACTGGCAGCGAGATAGTGTTACTGGCATGCTCAGTGCTCGAAACCAACTCAAGGGAACAGTGGCTCGCGTTAACCGCGGCACTGCCGTGTGCAGTGTCACCGTCGAACTCGATGGCGGACAAGAGATTGTGTCCACCATCACGGTCGAGTCCTTCGACCGAATGGGTTTGTCGATCGGTTCACCCGTAGCGGCAGTGGTGAAGGCGAGCAACGTGATACTGGCCACTGAACCATGATCCGGGTAGCTGGCCACCGGA
>JAJYPS010000076.1 GCA_021795215.1 Actinomycetes bacterium | reverse complement strand
TCCGGCCCTCCACTTCGGAAAGCCGCCGCACCCTCACACGCTGGCTCATACCCCCAGCCTGACACCCCCAGCCAGCGCGTCGGTGGACCCAACCAGGCGAACGATCAGCGCCAGGGCACTAGCCGGCAAGGCGTTCCTCGCCTATCGTCGAAGAGGGGGCCAGTGCCGGTCGCCGCTTCCAGACTTGGGACAAAGCCGGGTCACCCAGCTCCGGTCGTCAGTTCCACCGCGCAGGGCAGGGCGGGTGCTCGCGACAGCCGACCATCCCCTGTAAGGAGCGGGACCGACAATGCCTGGGCGAGGGCGACGTAAAGCGCGTCATAGAAGCTCAAGTTCTCACGCAAGGCCCACGCGGCCTGGCCGAGGCGTCCGGTCATTTCATACCGGTGATCGATGAGCGGCGCGGCGGCGAGAAGCAAGGCCTGCGCATCTGGCGCGCCCAGTTCACCCCGGAGAACGCGTCGCCGGAGGACGTTGCCGATCTCGGCGTCGACGAGGTGCGGAGCGTGGCAAGTTTCAGCCGACAGACGCTGTCGGAGTGAACGACGCCCCGGCGAGCTCCCGAGGATGCTGAACGCAAGCGCGGAGGCGTCGACCACAATCGCCACGGCGCTCCAGTCAGTCAGCGGCGTTCGGCGGCCAGGTCGTCGAGGACCGACCTGGCCGTGGGATCGGGCCCGCCGGTCTGGTCGAGGACGGCCTCGATCATCTCGATTGCCTCGCTCTTGGTAGGCCGAGCGGCGATGGCGACGATCTCGTCGCGCATGTATGCCTGTATCGATTGCCCGGCCCGGCGTGCCCGCCGGCGGAGCACCTCATAGGACTCTTCCGGTACCTCGCGGATCTGGATGGTCGCCATAGCGCTAATGTAGCGCAACAGCGCCTATAGGAGGGGTCGTACGGCTACCGCCTCGAATCGAAGTCCGGGGATGCTCGCACGGGGGAATGCTGAGCATCGTCCGGATCGAGGGCAGCCAGAGCCACGGGGAGCGGATCGTGCGGCGGATGCGTGGTCGTGCCGCGACCGCAATGACCACTGATCAGCTGCTGCGACTGCTCCGTGACGAGTGAGCCCCCGGTGGCCGGGCGGTCGGAGACGCTGGCCGATACGAGCGTGCTGCTCGACGTATTGACCGATGACGCCGCGTGGGGTCCGTGGTCACGAACGACGCTCGCCCGGGCCGGTGACGAGGGGCGATTGGTCATCAACCCCATCATCTACGCCGAGATCTCGACCGGCTTCGACACGATCGAGGATCTCGACGAGGCGGTGCCAGCGGACGACTTCGAGCGCGAGACGCTTCCGTACGAGGCCGGGTTTCTGGCCGGCAAGGCGTTCCTCGCCTATCGTCGAAGAGGGGGCCAGTGCGAGGGGGCCAGTGCCGGTCGCCGCTTCCAGACTTCTACATCGGCGCCCATGCGGCGGTGCGGGGATACCGGTTGCTCACTCGCTACGTCCCGAGGTACCGGTCAGGATAGTTAGTGGAGGCGATGGGACTCGAACCCACGGACCTCTTGACTGCCAGTCAAGCGCTCTACCAGCTGAGCTACGCCCCCGTCGGGTCACACCTTACCAGTGGCCAAGCTGCCGCTAGGCTACCCGACGTGGCGATGTCCGAGCAGGAGTGGCTGACCAGGTATGCGGAGCTTCTCGGGATCGCCCCTCCGACCGATGCCGAACGGGACCAGCTGCTCGCGTTGGCCGGCGTCGCGGCTCACAGCTCCGCCCGGACCGCCGCGCCGATCTCCACTTGGCTGGCGGCCAGGTCCGGTACACCTCCTGAGCGAGCACTGGAACTCGCATCGCAGGTGGCGCAAGCCGACTGAACAGAGAGCAAACCCGGCCCCCCGCCTCCGCGAGCCGACCGCTGCCCTCCAGATAGCATTCGCCCATGGGTGACCAGCACGTTCCGGAGTCGGTCCCGCCCTTGAGCGGCCCACGCGAGACGGACGGCGCATCCGAAGCGGGCCTGGCCTACGATCCCCAGGCCGTCGAGCAGAAGTGGCAAAGGCTATGGGCGAGCGAAGGCACTTACCAGGTCGATGCCTCCGATCCCAGACCCAAGGCTTACGTGCTCTGCATGTACCCCTACCCCTCCGGAGCAGCACATCAGGGCCACGTCCGGAATTACACCTTCGGAGACCTGAACGTCCGGTACCGGACCATGCAGGGATGCGCAGTGCTTTCGCCGTTCGGCTTCGACTCGTTCGGTCTGCCCGCCGAGAACGCGGCGATAAAGACCGGCATCCACCCTCGGGAGTTCACCGACGCCCGGATCGAAGAACTGAAACAGTCGGTCGTGGCACTGGGCGCCGTGTACGACTGGCGCCGGGAGGTACGGAGCCACGACCCGTCGTACATCCGGTGGGGCCAGTGGATCTTCGTCCGGATGCTGGAGGCCGGACTTGCCTACCAGGCGGAGGCGCCGGTCAACTGGTGCCCGGGATGCCAGACCGTCCTCGCCAACGAGCAGGTTCTCGCAGATGGGACTTGTGAGAGGTCCGGAGACCAGGTAGTCCGTCGCGAGCTGCGCCAGTGGTTCCTCCGGATCACCGAGTACGCCGACGAACTCTTGGAGGGCCTCCACCAGCTTCAGTGGCCGGACCGGGTGAAGACGATGCAGCGTAACTGGATAGGGCGGTCAGAAGGCGTCCAGTTCGCACTCGAAGTCGTCGACCACCCGGATATCGAACTGACCGTTTTCACGACGCGTCCCGATACCGGCTTCGGAGTCACCTATGCGGTCGTGGCCCCCGAGCACCCCTTGCTGTCCGCTCTCACGACGACGGAGCACCGCCGACAAGTGGACGAGCTGCTGCAGCAGGTGGCCCATCTGTCCGACATCGAGAGGCAGAGCACCGAGGGATCGCTCGACAAGCGGGGCACGTTCACAGGCAGCTATGTGCTGAACCCTTTCAACGGGCAGCCGGTCCCGGTGTACGTGGCCGACTACGTACTGATGGGCTACGGAACAGGGGCCATCATGGCAGTTCCCGCGGAAGACCAGCGGGACTGGGACTTCGCCGCTCTGAAAGGACTGGACGTGGTGCGGACGACCCAGCCGCCGGAGGACTGGGAGGGCCAGGCGTTCACAGGGACCGGTGTCAAGGTCAACAGCGGCTTCATGGACGGCATGTCCGTGGAGCAAGCCAAGGTGGCGGCGCTGGAGTGGCTCGAGTCGAAGGGGATCGGAGTTCGAAAGGTAAACTACAGGCTCAGGGATTGGCTGGTGTCTCGCCAGCGTTACTGGGGTTGCCCCATACCGGTCGTTCACTGTCCCTCGTGCGGAACGGTGCCGGTCCCGGACGACCAACTGCCCGTGCTCGCTCCCGACGACGTCGAGTTCCTGCCCACGGGCGAGTCGCCGCTTGCCCGCCACGACACCTTCCGAGACACCACCTGCCCGGCGTGCGGCGGGGCCGCCCGGCGCGAGACCGACACGCTCGACACCTTCTTCGACTCCTCGTGGTACTTCCTTCGCTTCTGCGATCCCCAAGACGATCGCCGGCCGTTCGATCCGGCCCTGACGCAACGGTGGATGCCGGTCGACCAGTACATAGGCGGAATCGAGCACGCCGTGCTGCATCTTCTGTACGCCCGGTTCTTTACCCGGGTGCTGGTCGATCTGGGCCTGGCTCCGGTCGAGGCCAGAGAGCCGTTTGCTCGTCTGTTCACCCAGGGCATGATCCGGATGGACGGCTCGAAGATGTCGAAGTCCAAGGGCAACCTGGTAGCGCCGTCTCGTTACTTCGACAGCGTCGGGGCGGACGCGTTGCGCCTTTTCCACCTTGCAGTCGCACCTCCGGCGGAGGACGTCGACTGGACCGACCAGACCGACGAGGTGATCGCGGGGTGGAGCAGATGGATCTCCAGGGTTTGGCGGCTGGCAACCGGTCAGGCCGGCAGCGGCGGCACGAAGCCGAACGAGGCCGAGGACCGTCGCCTGCGTCATTTCACTCACCGAACGATCCAGAAGGTCACGTCCGATCTGGACCGCTGGTCGTACAACACCGCCGTATCGGCCCTGCGGGAGCTGGCCAATGCCTGCTACCACAACCTGGGCACCCCCGACGCCCCTTCCGCCGTGGCGCTTGACGAGGCGGTCGATGCGCTCGTGTTGCTCTTGGCTCCCATGGCGCCTCACGTCGCTGCCGAGGCCTGGCAGGTTCGCCACGGAGACCACGTCCACGCCAGGCCGTGGCCCGTCGCGGATGCGCAACTGGCCAGGGATGAGACGGTCACCCTGGTCGTCCAAGTGAACGGCAAGGTGAGGGACCGCATCGAAGTCGATCCGACCATAGGGCAGGCCGAAGCCGAGCTGCTGGCGATGGGGTCAGAACGTGCCCGCGCCCACATGGGTACGGAGCCGCCCGTCAAAGTCGTCGTGAAGCCGCCGCGCCTGGTGAACTTCGTCGTCCGGCCTCACTGAGCCGTCTGGCGCTCCTGGCTCCTTGCCGCGCCGTTTGTGCCGACTGGAGGTAGGCACGGCTCCCACCCAGCGCATCTGCCGTCGGGTTAAGAGTCTCCCCTGAGAAATCGCTCGAGCTCCGCTGCCAACTGGTCTCCCGAAGGCAGCTCCGTCACGTCCAAGGGATTGCCCTCCGCTGCGTCCAGGTGCATCTCCAGGTGGCTGACCATCTCCCTGTGCTCCTCGCTCGGGAGGATCAGCTCGTTCACCTTCTGGTTCGTGGCGTCGGCCGCCGTGTGCAGGGGGGACGAGTCCAGTGCCAGTCCGGTGACGGTCGACAGCATGTCCAGTAGCGCAGCACTGGCACCGGGGTAGGGCATGGCGGCCACGTAGTGCGGAACCCTCGCCCAGAGGCTCAACGAAGGGATTCCCGCCTGGTTCAACTCCAGTTCGAGCACCGATCCCAGCCCCGCAGGCACCTCCATCGATCCCGGGACGACACCGATCCCCCTCGCCACCTCCGCCACGGGAGAGGTTGCCGCCACCCGCACCGGCCGCGTGTGAGGCGTGGCGGCCGGGAAAGCTCCCAATCCTACGGACCTGCCCGCCCCCACCTTCCTGGCCAGGTCCGCCACCGTCCGGCCGAAGGGGCGCCAGAATAGATCCGGCTCCGGGCCCACCAGCATTCCGAGCTTCCGGCCCTCTCGGTCGTGGCCGACCATCAGCTCCACCGTCGGCCACTTCAATCCACGGGTTTCCCCGTCGACCAGTTCGACCAGCGGCCGTCGAGCCCGGTGGTCGATGATCGGGTCGTCCGAGAACACCACCGCCGAGCTCGCCGACGTGGAGCCCATCAGTGCCGCCATCGCCGTCGCCGCTCCCATGCCCGCGTCGATCCAGCCATCCAGGGCGATCACGAGGATGCCGCCATTCAAGTCGGCATCTCCGACGATCTCGTAGGCGATCTCCGGCTCCATGTCGGTGACGCTAGACCGATTCCGCGCACGTGCTGCCAGGGCGATCCCACCGGCAGCTCCCCTCCGGTCCGGTGAGGCGTCCTGTGGGGGTCCCTCTCCGTCGGAACTGTCTGTTCCACCCCGACCGCGGTGCCAGACGACCAGGTCCGACGGGGTCCCTCTCCGTCGGAACTGTCTGTTCCACCCCGACCGCGGTGCCAGACGACCAGGTCCGACCGCGGCGTGCCTGGGCCCTTCGGGATGGGCCGATCTGGTGGCACGGTAGATTCGAGCCGATGACCGATGTGACTGACGCCACGTTCGAGGCCGAGGTGCTGGTGCGATCAGAGCAGGTGCCGGTGGTGGTCGACCTATGGGCGCCGTGGTGCGGACCCTGTCGAGTGCTCGGTCCCGTGATCGAGCGTGTGGTCGCCGCCACCGGCGGGGCCGTGGGGCTTGCCAAGGTCAACGTGGATGAGAGTCCCGGCGTGTCCAGCAGCTTCAGGGTGCAGTCGATCCCCGCCGTCTTCGCCGTTCGGGACCGCCAAGTGGTCGACAGCTTCGTGGGCGCCCTCCCCGAAGCGGCCGTGGCGGAGTTCGTCGCGAAACTCTCGCCTACCGCGTCCGAGGCGGACCGGCTGGCGGACCTGGGGGACGAGGCCAGCTTGCGCAAGGCGCTCGAGCTGGACCCCGGCCATACGGGGGCGGTCGTGGCACTAGCCGAGATTCTGGTCGGCAAAGGGGAGTCGGACGAGGCTCTCTCGCTGCTGGCCCGGGTCGCCGAAAGTCCCGAGACGAAGCGGGTCGCGGCGATCGCCCGGTTGAGCGAAGGCGGGAGGGTGTTGACCGACCCGTCGGCGATCGAAGCGCGGCTCGATTCGTTGTTGGACCGGGTGAAGGCTGACGACTCCGCCAAGCAGGAGTACCTGGACCTGCTCGAAGCGATGGGGCCGTCTGATCCCAGGACGCCCACGTACCGGCGGAAGCTGACGACAAGGCTCTTTTGAGCGCCTCGCCGCGCCCGGTCTCCCCGCGCCAGTCGGGTGGCTCGCCGGGGCTGGTTTCCCCACGGCAGCCGGGTGGCGGCTCGCCGGGCCGGACCGAGCAGTCCTCTGACCGGAGCTCACCCGAGAACGGCGGAACGTCCCCCGAGAACGGCGGAACGTCGAGCGGGGGGAGGTTGGTGCTGGGCCCGTACAGCTGGGACGTTTCGGACCTTCCGCTGGTGATGGGCGTACTGAACCGCACTCCGGACTCGTTCTACGACAAAGGTGCCTACTTTCCGATGGACCGGTTCTTGCGGAGGGCGGAGCAGGTCGTGGCCGAAGGTGCGGATCTGGTGGACATAGGCGGGGTGAAGGCCGGCCCGGGCGACCCCGTGTCGGTGCAGGAGGAAATGGACCGTGTGGTCCCTGCCGTCGAACTGCTGACCGATCGCTTCGGAGCTGTCGTGTCGGTCGACACGTGGAGATCGGAAGTCGCCGAGCAGGCGTTCGTCGCGGGAGCGGTGCTGGGCAACGACATCAGCGGGCTGTCGGATGCTCGTTATGCGGCGGTGGCGGCAGCGGCCGGGGCGGGAGTGGTGGTCACGCACATCCGCTTGGGCCCCAGGGTTCCAGACCCGGATCCGGTCTACGCCGACCTGGTAGGAGAGGTGGAGCAGTTCCTGCTGGATCGGGCGGCCGCCGCGGTCGCCGCCGGAGTGCGATCGGATTCGATCTTGTTGGATGCGGGGCTCGACCTGGGCAAGACCCCGGAGCAGTCCCTGCGCCTTCTCGATGCCACCGCCAGGCTGGCCCTCCACGGGCACCCGGTACTTCTCTCGGCATCGCACAAGCGGTTCCTCGGATGGGCCTGCTCGATCGACGACGTCGCGGAGCGAGGCGCAGCGTCTCTCGCCGCGGCTGCGCTGGGCGCCTGGACGGGTGCTCGGGTCATCCGGTCGCACGACGTCAAGGGGACGAAAGAGGTGTGCTCCACCGTCGCGGCGGTGCTGGGCTACCGACGCTCCGACCGGTGAGCCGCTCCACGCCCCCGGCAGGGACCCCGAGGAGAGGCAGCACCAGGAGCGGCGAGGTCGAAGCCCGGGATGCCAAGTCGACCGGTGGTCTGCCTGTCCACCTGGTGAAAGGGGGAGACCCGTCTCTGGTCTCGGCCGAAGCCCGACGGCTGGTCAAGCAGCTCGTGGGCGACTTGGACCAGGCGCTGACCGTCGACCATCTCGACGGCTGCGACGTCTCGCCGGAGCAGCTCGTGAGTGCTTGCCGGACGCTGCCGTTCCTTGGCCCCCTTCGGGTGGTCCGGGTCCGTGACTGCGGTGCACTCGGCACCGAGTGCGTCTCTGCGTTGATCGAGTACCTGGCAGACCCGGTGCCGACCACGTCCGTGGTGTTGATCGAGGATGGGGGAGCGACCGGGTCGAAGCTGGTCGCGGCCGTCAAGCGTGTGGGCGCGATCGTCCAGTGCCAGCCGACGAAGGCGAACGAAAAGAGGGATTGGTACTCCCGCCAAGTCGCCGAGGCCGGCCTCCGGCTGGACGCCAGGGCTACTTCGCTTCTCGAGCGGCACTTGGGGCACGACATGGCTAGGGCCGAGGGGCTTCTGCACTCGTTGCGCTCGGCTTACGGGCCTGGCGCTGCAGTCAGCGCTTCCATGCTGGAGCCGTTCCTCGGCGAAGCCGGTGACGTGCCCCCGTGGGAGCTGACCGACGCGATCGAGGCCGGTGACGCCAGTGCTGCACTCGTAGTCGCCACCAGGATGGCCGTCGCAGGCGACCGCCACCCCCTGGCCGTGCTGGCACTTCTGCACCGCCGGTTCTCCGCCCTGTTGGCCCTCGAAGGCGCAGACGAAGCCTCCGATGCCGAGGCGGCCAGGATGGCAGGCATACCCCCCTTTGCCGTCCGCAGGGCAGTCGCCCTCTCCCGCCGTCTCGGCAGCAGGGGGGTGGGGGAGGCGATAACGCTACTGGCGGATGCAGACCTGGACCTGCGCGGCGCCAGCGCTCTGCCGGGCCAGCTCGTCATCGAGATCCTGGTCGCCCGTCTGGCCCGGCTCTTCCGCCAGGCTCCCAAAGCGGCAATCAGCCGCTCTCGGACGCGGTCACCCTCGCGATCCGGCGCATGAGCCGAGACTTCCGGTTCGCTGCCTGGTTCTTGTGGATCACGCCTTTCGATGCTGCCTTGTCGAGGCGCCGGATCGCCTGGCGAAGCGCCTCGCCCTGCCCCTCGGAACCCGCTTCGGCAGCGGCGACCGCTGTCTTCAGACGGGTCTTCAACTCCGAGCGGGCGGCCTTGTTCCGGACCCTCCTGCGCTCGTTCTGGCGATTGCGCTTCTTCTGGCTTGCGATGTTTGCCATGTCGGTGTCGCTGTCCTCGTCTGCGCTGAAGCCACTCTGGTGACCTGTTCCGGCCCGAACAGGGTAGCAGCGAGGACCCGGCGTCCCATCCGGCCTCCGACCGCTCGCGGACCGGCGAGAATGGCACTGTCGTGACGCCGCCCATCCGAAACTTCTGCATCATCGCCCACATAGACCACGGCAAGTCGACGCTGTCCGACCGGATATTGGAGATCACCGGCGCGGTGGGGGAGCGCGACATGAGGGAGCAGTACCTCGACTCGATGGACCTCGAGCGGGAGAGGGGCATAACGATCAAGGCCCAGAACGTCCGGGTCAACTGGGCCGGCCACGTCCTGCACCTGATCGACACCCCCGGCCACGTGGACTTCGGCTACGAGGTGTCGCGGAGCTTGGCCGCGTGCGAAGGAGTGGTCCTCCTGGTGGACGCCTCTCAGGGCATCGAGGCGCAGACGCTGGCCAACTGCTACCTGGCGTTGGAGCACGACTTGGAGATAGTGGCCGCCCTGAACAAGATCGATCTTCCCGCGGCCGACCCGGAGCGGGTGGCGTCGGAGATCGAGACGGTGCTGGGACTGGACGCATCGCAGATCCTGCACGTCTCCGCAAAGACCGGACAGGGGGTGGCGGAACTTCTCGACGCCGTCATCGAGCGCGTGCCTGCGCCCGTCGGCAACCCGGACGATCCGCTTCGGGCCCTGATCTTCGACTCGTACTACGACCAGTACCGGGGTGTGGTGAGCGCGGTGCGGATAATGGACGGAGCTTTGTCTGCCAACACCCGCGTGCGGTTCTGGCAGGCCAACTCGGTGCACGACGTGGAGGAGATCGGCGTCAGGACGCCGGTTCCGGTGCCGGTGGCGTCGCTGGGTCCCGGCGAGGTCGGTTATCTGGTCGCAGGGATCAAGAACGTGGCCGAAGCCCGCTCGGGTGAGACGGTGACCGACGCCCTGCATCCGGCCGCCGACCCGCTTCCGGGCTACAGCGATCCCAAGCCGATGGTGTTCTGCGGGTTGTACCCGATCGACGGCGACGAGTTCCCCGACCTTCGGGATGCTCTGGACAAGCTCCGGCTCAACGACTCCAGCTTCACTTTCGAGCCGGAGACGTCGGGTGCATTGGGTTTCGGTTTCCGCTGCGGCTTTCTCGGCCTGCTGCACATGGAGATCGTCCGCGAACGGCTCGAACGGGAGTTCGGTCTGTCCCTGATCGCCACTGCGCCGAGCGTCGAGTACGTGGCGCACCTGAGCGGAGGACAGACCGTAAAAGTAGACAATCCTTCTGAGCTGCCAGCCGGCCGCACCGACAGCATCGAGGAGCCGTACTTGAGGGTCACGGTGCTCACTCCCGCGGAGCACACCGGGACCGTCATGGAGCTGTGCCAGTCCAAGCGGGGCGAGATGACCAAGATGGAGTACCTGTCGCCCGAACGGGTCGAGCTGGGCTACCGCCTTCCCCTTGCCGAAGTGGTAGTGGACTTCTTCGACCAGCTCAAGTCCCGCACCAAGGGGTACGCGAGCTTGGACTACGAACCGGTCGGCTATGCGGAGTCGGACCTGGTGAAGGTGGACGTGCTGCTGAACGGCGTGCCCGTGGACGCGTTCTCGACCATCGTGCACCGGTCCAAGGCCGAGCCGTACGGACGGAGGATGGCGGAACGGCTGAGGCAGCTCATACCGAGGCAGCTGTTCGACGTCCCCATCCAAGCTGCCATAGGTGGCCGCGTCATAGCGCGGGAGACGGTCAAAGCCAAGCGCAAGGATGTGCTCGCCAAGTGCTACGGCGGAGACATATCCCGCAAGCGCAAGCTGCTGGAGCGCCAGAAGGAGGGCAAGAAGCGGATGAAGGCCATCGGCAGGGTCGAAGTGCCCCAGGAGGCGTTCGTCGCTGCGCTCAAGTTGGACGACTGAACCCTTGCGCCAATTCTCGGCCCCGGTCGCGAGGCCCGCTCTCCTCCGAGGCCCGAGCAGCCCCGAGGCCCGAGCAGCCCCGAGGCCCGAGCAGCCCCGAGACCCGCTCGCCCGAGCAGCCCCGTGAGCGGCGTTCCGGCCCTGCAGCTGCCGCCATGCCGCGGCGCCGGACTGTCCGCCTGCCCGGTTCGGCCGTTCAGCCGACCGTGCTCTGTGTCCGCCTGCCCGGTTCGGCCGTTCAGCCGACCGTGCTCTGTGTCCGCCTGCCGGATGGGGTCAGCCCCCCCGGTCGCCCGGGAGCGGGCGACCGTAGGAACATGCCGCCCGTGACGGTCAGATAGACCGCCCAGACTCCGAGGTCCAGGCCGCTCGGCCGGCTTGCGTAGCCGAAGAAGGCGTGCAACAGGCCGCCCACCGTTCCGCCGTCGGGCAGCAGCCTCGACGTGTCCCATAGGGGTGCCGAGAGCACCGGCAGCCATCCAAGGTGCTGGATGTTCTGAACCGCGTCCGTCAACAGGCCGGCCGCGAAGAAGATCAGCAGCGCGCCGACCACCTTGAAGAAGAGTGCCATGTTGATGCGATGACCCAGGCGGTAGATGGCGAACGCCATCCCGAGCGATACGACCAGGCCGCCTGCCGCACCGGCCAGCACCACGGCTGCGGACGTGGAGAACGCGATGGCCAGCGTGAACACGACCGTCTCTATGCCCTCTCTGCCGACCGCCTGGAAGGCCAGCAGCGCCATCCCGTGCCGTGCCCGACCGTCGATCACCTGCTGGCTGCGCTCCTGCAGCTCCCTTCCTATCGAGCGGGCGTGCGACCGCATCCAGAAAGTCATGTACGTCAGGAGAACGGTGGCGAGCACGAACGTTACGGTCTCGAACACCGTCTGCACTCGTGATCCGGCGTAGGTGCGGATCGTAAGGTAGGCCACCACTCCCGCCAGTGCGGCGAGGCCCATCGCCGCTCCCACTCCCGTAAGCACGTCCCGGAAGTACTGCCGCTGCCCGATCCGATTCAGGTATGCCAGCAGGACGGCGACGACCATGCTGGCTTCGATGCCCTCTCTCAGGAATATGAAGAAGGCCGCTACCACCAGTTCCGCGCCTTTCGGATGCCCTTGCCGGTCCGCCGTCTCGCCGGAGCCGACCATCGGGACGGGCTGCGGCGGTGGGCGGCATATGCCGCCCGTGACCACCTCGCCTGGGAGCACGAGGCCATCACCAGTGTCACCAGCGAGGATACCTCCCCCTTCCCATCGGCCACAACGCAAGTCGCATGTCGTCGGAGACGACGCCTTCGGTAGACTCCAAGGTGGAGGCGCCAAAGGGAGGTGAACCCGTGCTGGACGAACGCAAGGCGGCAATTCTCGAGGAGATTGTCACCCATTACGTCCAGACGGCCCAGCCGGTGGGTTCGGTCCATTTAGCCCGTATTCCTGCGATTGGCGTGTCTGCGGCGACGGTGAGGAACGAGATGGCAGCGCTCGAGCACGAGGGCTATCTGGTGCAGCCCCACACGAGCGCCGGCCGGATACCCACGGACAAGGGCTACAGGTTCTTCGTGGATCGCCAGCAGGCCCGCAGCATGTTGGGGCCCGGCGAGCAGCTGAGGGTGCGGGACTTCTTCGCCAATTCACATGGCGAGTTGGAGAAGATGCTCTCCGATACGTCCCAGCTGCTGTCTCAGTTGACCAATCTGGCAGCGGTCGTGGTCGGTCCGGCGCCGGAGACGACGACGATCCGTTCGGTGCAGCTTGTGGACCTGAGCTCCCGGCTGGCGCTGATCGTGGTGGTGATGTCCAACGGGTCGGTGAGCAAGCACCGGGTGGAACTGGCCGAAGAAGCGTCCGAGGAGCATCTGGCGATGGCGTCGACCCACCTGAACGGCTCCCTGCGGGGTCACAGCCTCTCCGAGCGAGTGGCGGTGCCCGCTATTGGCGACGCGGTGGCGGACGAGATCGTGGTCGCCTCTCTCGGTGCTCTCACCAGCGGCGGCGAGGCATCCGACCGCGTTTTCGTCGGGGGAGCGTCCCGCATGGCGGAAGCCTTCGACGCGGTGGACTCCGTTCGAAGCGTCCTTTCGATCCTGGAGCAGAGCTTCGTGGTGGTGACCCTGCTGAAGGACGTGCTGGACCGAGGGCTGGAAGTGGCGATCGGGGCCGAGCACGGGTATGCGCCCCTGGCCGAGTGTGCGGTGGTCGTCGCTCCGTACGAGGCGGAGGGCGAGCGCCTCGGCTCGATCGGTGTTCTGGGTCCGACGAGAATGAACTATCCGCAGGCGCTCGCGGCCGTGGCGATGGTCAGCAC
>JAJYPS010000075.1 GCA_021795215.1 Actinomycetes bacterium | reverse complement strand
GCACGGGCACGGGCACGGCGGCCGCCGCGGGGTCTGGCACCGGCACGGGGAGCGGGGGTGCTGGGTGAACGGACGGGGACTTCGGAAGGGCGACGACAGGGACGGGCAGAATGGCCAGAACGGGCAGAACGGGAAAGTAGCCACCGGTGGCACCCCGGATGGGAGTGCCTCAGACGGTGGCGGTGCGAACGGCGCGTCTGGGGCAACCGGAGCGTCCCCGGCGCAGAAGCGGACCGTAGGCGGCCGCAACCTGACGGCGCTCGCCATTCGCCGCCCGGTGACGATCCTGATGCTGCTCACGTTCTTCGTGCTCGCCGGCGGCGTGGGCTTCGCCAAGCTGCCCGTGCGACGGCTGCCCAACGTCAACTTCCCCTTCATAAGGGTCGTGGTGACCGATCCGGGAGCGACGGCGACGACGGTCGCCCAGACCATCACGGATCCCATCGAGAAGGCACTTTCGGCGGAGTCGTCACTGCAGAACATGGTCGGCACGTCGTCGTCGGGCAGGTCCGTCGTGGCGATGCAGTTCACGGGGGGCACCAACGTGGACACGAAGGCCGCCAGCGTGTCCCTGGCGCTGCAGCGCCTGGCCAGGTCGCTGCCGGTGGGAGCAAGCCCGCCTTCGGTCATCAAGGCGAACCCGAACGCGCTTCCGATGATGGACATCGCCATCTCGGGACCGCTGGCCCCGTCACAGCTGTACCAGCTGGCGACCAACACGGTCGCTCCGCTGATCCAAGAAGTTCCCGGCGTGGCGCAGGTGACCGTGGTGGGCGGCCGCCAGCCGACCGTGACGGTGGACGTGTCGCAGAACGCACTGTCCGCCTACGGCGTGTCGATGTCCGAGGTCGCCGCGGCATTGAAGGCGAGCAACACGGCGGTCACCGGCGGCACCACGATCGTGGGCACCCACGAGTTCCTGGCCCGCGTCCACGGGGGCTACACGTCGGCAGGGTCGCTGATGGCGCTCCCCGTCGCCTCCAGGCCGGGCGGAGCGGTGCTGCTGGGACAAGTGGCGTCGGTGAGCCAGGGGCTGGCGCAGGCCCAGTCGAACGCGACGCTGAACGGCAAGCCGGCGGTGGGCCTGGTGGTGGCGCCGTCTTCCACGGCGAGCACACTTGCGGTCGACAACCAGGTTCGGGCGGCGCTGGCCAAGATGGGCCCCCAGGTGCCGGCCGGCGTGCATGCGACCATCACCGGCGACGTGACGTCCTACGTTCGGGCGGCCCTGTTCAACGTGGAGACCGACCTGTTCATCGGCATCTTCATGGCGGCCCTCGTGCTGGCGCTCTTCCTGCACCGGATGAGCAACACGCTGATAGTGATGCTGGCGATCCCGGTGTCGCTCGTGTCGACCTTCTCGGTGATGTACTTCCTGGGCTTCAGTCTCGACCTGATCTCGCTGATGGCGCTGTCCCTGCTGATAGGCATCCTGGTGGACGACTCGATCGTGGTCCTCGAGAACATCCACCGCCACAGGAGGATGGGGAAGTCGCCGGCGCAGGCGGCGGTCGACGGCAGGATGGAGATCGGTGCTGCGGCGGTGGCGATCACGCTGACGGACGTGGTGGTGTACGCGCCGGTCGCCTTCGTGAGCGGGAACGTGGGACAGCTGTTCCGTGAGTTCGGGCTGACGATCGTGGCGGCGACGCTGTTCTCGCTGCTGGTGTCGTTCACTCTGACGCCCATGCTGGCGTCCAGGTTCGGCGACCGGCAGAAGGAAGGGTCGATCGGCAGCCGTTTCGGACGTCGGTTCGACGGTGGGTTCGACCGGATCCGCTCGCGCTACCGTTCGACTATCCGCTGGAGCCTGCGCCACAGGCTGTTGGTGATGCTGCTCGCTGTCGGATCGCTCGTGGCCAGCGTGGGGATCGTGGTGTCCGGTGTCCTGCCGACCACCGTGGTTCCCCCCGAGGACAACGGCGTGCTGACGATCAACGCCACACTGCCGGCCGGCACGCCGCTGGCGCAGGCACAGTCGACGCTGGCCAGCTTCGCCCACAGGCTGGGCCGGCAGAAGGGCGTCCGTGACGTGTTCGTGTCCGCCGGCTACGGAGCCGGAGGGTCGGCTCACAACCTGGGACAGGTGACGCTCGACCTTGCCCCCAGGGGCACCCGCCCCAACATCCGCGCCTACGTGAAGCTGGCAGGGCGCATCGCCAAGCGCTACCCGGGCCTGAAGGCGCACGGCCACGTCCAGAGCCCTTTCGTGGCGGGCGGGGCGCGGGCAGCTTCGATCGACATCATCGGCCCGGACCTGCAGACCCTCTACGGACTCGCCAACCAGATCTCCGCCACGGCCAGCCACTCGCCCGCTGTGGCTCAGGTGTCCACGTCTCAGTCGACAAACACGCCGGAGCTTTCGATCACCGTCAACCAGGCCGCTGCGGCCTACCTCGGCGTAGACACGACCACGATCGGTTCCACCGTGTCCGCCGCGCTCGGAGGTGCGACCGTGCCGGCACTGGTGACGTCGTCCACCGCGCCGTCGACACCGGTCCAACTGATGCTGGGCAGCGGCTCGGGAAAGCTGACACCCGCCCAGCTGGAGACGATCCCGGTGCCGACCGCCAAGGGGGGCACAGTGCCGCTGGGAGAAGTTGCCAACTTCTCCGTCGTGCCCGGTCCGGCCACGTTGAGCGAGATAAACAGGCAGTACTCGGTGGCCGTATCGGCGTCGAGCCCGACCGGCAACTCCGGCCCGGCGACGAAGGCCCTCCTGTCCGCCGCCCATTCGGTCGGCCTCCCCACGGGGTACTCGGTGCAGTTGGCCGGCCAGTCGGCCCAACAGAAGCGGTCCTTCGCCCCGCTCCTGTTCTCCTTCGCCCTTTCCCTGGTGCTCATATACATGCTGATGGCGGCCCTGTACGAATCACTGCTCGACCCCTTCGCAGTGCTGTTGGCGGTTCCTCTGGCGACCGTCGGCGCGCTCGTGGCGTTGTGGCTGGCCGGTCTCTCGCTGTCGATCTTCTCGCTCCTGGCGCTCATCATGCTGATGGGACTGGTGTCCAAGAACTCCATCCTCCTGGTGGACTACGCCAAGACTCTGCAGCGGCGGGGGGTGGCCAGGGTGGACGCGATAGTGGAGTCGGGTGCCACCCGGATCCGGCCGATCCTGATGACCACGTCCACCATGATCGGCGCCATGCTGCCCCTGGCCATCAGCCACGGGTCCGGCGCCTCGCAGAGGATGCCCACCGCCTGGGTCCTTATCGGGGGTCTGACGTCTTCCACCCTTCTCACTCTGATCGTGGTGCCCGTGCTCTACAGCCTGCTGGACGACCTGCGGGAACGGCTGAGACGCTCGCCGGCACCTCCTCCGGCGACGGAGAACGGGCAGGCCGGTGAACCGACCGGGGAGCTTCCCCGCGTTCAGCCCGTCGGTGCAGCGGTCCCCGGGTCTGCCTGAACCCGGAGCTGCCCCGCGGTCTGCCTGCACCCGGACCACGGATGCTCAGGGAACAAGTATCCGCCCGCACGACTCGCACGTGGACAGCGATCCCGGAGGGGCGGAACGCAGAACCGCCAGCTCTGCCGGAGAGAGCTCCAGATGACAGCCGCTGCAGGACCTGTCCACCAGCCGCGCCACCGCTACACCTCCCAGCTTGGCTCGCATCCCCTCGTACCGGGTGAGGAGGTCGGGGGGGACCAGACGAGCCGCCTGCACCCGGCTGCGCACCACGAGAGCCGCCTTCGCTGCTACTTCCGCCTCCGCCGCAGCGAGAGCCAGATCGGCTGTCGCCAACTGCTGGCGGAGCTCTCCCGACAGCTCCTGCTTCTGCGCCAACAGCTGCTCCAGGCGATCGATCTCCTCGATCACCTCCAGCGTGGCGTCTTCGGTGTGGTCCAGGCGTTGCTGGGTCCCGACCAGCTCGTGGTCCATCGCACCCAGGTCCCGCGCCGACGCGCTTCCCTGCTTCAGCGCCGATCGCAACGACGCCACCCTGGCGCCGAGCCTGGCCACTTCCGCTTCCAGCTCCGCGTGGCGACCCCGGCTCTCCGACAGCTGCTCCTGAACGCGAACCACTTCCGCGTCGGTGGCAGCGAGCTGGTTGCGGAGGCGGGCAAGCGCGGTTCGCTCCGGTAGGCCGTTGCGCTGGTTTCTCAGCCGGTCCAACTCGCTGTCAGCGTCCTGCAGCTCCACCAGGTGATCGACCGCCCGGGCGCCGCCAGGCGCCTCACCTCCGTCCGTTCCGCCCTCCCCCGCCTGGGCGGTCGCCGGTCCGCCGCCGGAGTGGCCCTCGGGAACGCTTTCGTCTTCCGTCGCTCCACCTCCTGATCGGGCCGAGGCGCTCCTCGGGCCGAGGCGCTCCGCGAACAGCTCGCCGGCTCCAGCCACCACAGCCCAGTGAGTCCCCCGATGGGGCACCCTCGAGGCGACCGGCACGTAGCAGGTCCTACTTGGCGGTCGCCTTCCCCTTGGAGTGAGTCGGCGACTTCGTCACAACGGTAGTTGAAGTGGTCTTCGGAACGGTGGTGGAGGTGGTCACCGACGGACCGCCCTTCGCCGGGGGAGAGGTCTTGGGGCCGACCGTCGTGGTCGGGTACTGCAGGTAGGTGGGCGGCGGAGCGGCAGGGACAGGAGCGGGTGGCACCGTGGTTGGCGGCGCTATCGCGAACGGGGGGATGGTACCGGGGGCGTAGGGCGGATAGATGTACGTCGGAGCCGGCAGGTTGGACAGGTTGGGTGCCGGGAAGTACGCCACCGGCTTGGTGGCCAGCGCGGCGCTCATGAAGCTGTGCCAGATGCGGGCAGGGTAAGTTCCGCCGTAGACGGTGATCCCCCCCACGTTGGTCATCGGCACCTCTCCCGCCGGAGCTCCCACCCAGACCGTGGTCACGAGCTGTGGTGTGAAACCGTCGAACCAGGCGTCGCCGAAGTTGTCGGTGGTCCCGGTCTTGCCTGCCGCCGGACGGCCCGACAGAGCCGCGGAGGTGCCGGTCCCGTAGTTCACGACGGCCTGGAGGACCTGGTCCTCGATCCGGACGGTGTTCTGCGGCTCCACCCTCTTCCCCGGCCCGGGCGGCTTGACGAGCAACTTGCCGCCGGGGGCGACCACCTTCGTGACGAACCGGGCGTTGTGCAGGACCCCGCCGTTGGCGAGCACCGAGTACGCCGTGGCCATCTCCAGGGGAGTGACGCTCGAGGATCCGATCACCGTTGCCGGGCTGGCCTTCTGTATGTAGGTCGTGATGCCCATCTTCCGAGCGGTAGCCCGCATACGGGAGAGGCCGATGTCGATGCCGAGCCGTACGTATGCGCAGTTGACCGAGTCGGCGGTGGCCTTCGTGATGGTCATCACTCCGTACCCGGGCTCGGCGTTCGCGATGGTGGCCGGCTGTGCTCCGGGGTAGACGATCCGGCAGGGTCCGGTCCCGTCGATCAGGTCGTTCGGCGACACGCCGCTACGCAGGGCCGCCATGAGCGTGAAGATCTTGAAAGACGACCCGGCCTGCCGCCCGGTGCCCCCCCGGCCAGTGGCCACGTCGTAGCCGTTGGGAGTGGTCGGATTGCCCGAGATCAAGGCCCGGACCTCGCCGTTGTGGGGGTCCATGGCGATCATCGACGCCGTGAATCGGCCACCCGTGTTGGGCATCTGGGCGGCGACCGCCGCCTTGGCGTCGGCTTGAAGGCGCGGGTCGAGGGTCGTGTAGATCTTGAGACCGCCTTGGTACAGCGCCGTGTAGCGGGCCTGTGGAGTCGGGCCGAGGCTACGGTTGGCCATCAGACGAAGGATCACCTCGTTCAGGAACGCCGTCGGAGGGGGCGTCTGGAGGGGGTGCGGCACCGTCGGCAGCGGTTGCCTGGCTGCCGCCGCAGCCTGGGCCGGAGTGAGGGTGTGGTTCTTCACCATCTGCTGGAGCGCCAGGTTCCTCCTGAACCGGGCTGCTGCAGGGTGGACGAACGGGTCGTAGGCAGCCGGGTTCTCGATCATGGCCGCCAGCAGCGCCGACTGGGCCGTGTCCAGCTTCTCGACCGGCTCACCGAAGAAGGTGCGGGACGCGGCCTCGATGCCGTATGCGCCGTTGCCGAAGTAGACGGTGTTCAGGTAACGGCCGAGGATGCGGTTCTTGGACCACTGCTGCGACAGGCGTATCGACAGCACCGCCTCGTTCAGCTTCCGTGAGAGGGTCCGCTTCGGCGTGAGCAGCGCGTTCTTCACCAGCTGCTGCGTGATCGTCGAACCGCCCTGCACCACGTGGCCCGCCAGCAGGTCCACCCGGAGCGCCCGGGCGATACCCCGCAGGTCGATCGGCCCGGTCTGGTAGAAGGTGTTGTCCTCCACGTCGATGATGGCGTTGCGTGCGATCATCGGCACGGCCGACAGGGGCACCACCGTGCGGTTGTCGGAGCTGGCCAGCACCCCGATCAGGTTGCCTTTCGAGTCGTACACCTTGGACGGAACCGCCAGGGGGCGCAAGTGGAGCAGCTGCACCTTCCCGCTGACGGTCACACTCCGGCCGAGCGGGCGACCGGCCAGCGAGATCGCCACCACACCCACCGCCAGGGCTACCCCGGAGATGACCGTGATGCCGAACAGCGTCAGCAGCTTGGTAACGGCACGCACGAGTGCCAAAGGCTAACGGATGCGGCTGCGAACGTCACGCCGGGACTTCGAGCGGGCAGACGGCCGTCCGGAACGACAGTGCCCGCCGTCCGGAACGACAGTGCCCGCCGTCCGGCCCTTGGGCACGGAGCGGCCGACCAGTTCAGAGAAGATGCTGGAAAACCAGCACGGCCGTTGCTGCGACGAACGCCGGCCCCGCCACCTGGATCCCCCTTCGGGAGAAGTCGGCCGCTCGCACCTGCACTCCCGCCTGCCGAGCGGCATCCATCCAGAGCAGGCCTGCCAGCGAGCCGGTGACCAGGAACGCCGGACCGACGTTGATCCCGAGCAGGATGGCCCAAACCGTCGTTCCCGTCGCAGGGCCCGCGGACGGCAGCAGGAACAGGATGGCCGGGAGGTTGTTGCTCCCGTCGGCGGCGAGCACGGCCACCACCGAATCGGCCGCTGCGCCGAGTGGACCGGTCGTCGCCCGCAACAACGGCCCTATGTCCACCGACGCCGCCGCGGCACCGGCAAGCACTGCCAACGCTGCTGCGATGGCCGCTGTCCCTAGCGGCACGGAGCGGAGCGGCACCGACCTGGTCACTGCGACCAGCGCGACGTCCCCCGCGGCTACCACCGCCCACAACGGAAGGCCGAGCGCCGGACCGACCAAGAACCCGGCAAGCACGGCGGCCACGGCCAAGCCGCCCCGCCACAGGATCGCCGGATCGCCGGAGCCGGTCGCGACGGGCGACGGACATCCCGGTGCGAACACGGACCGCCACCGCAGGTAGCCCACGGCGACCGCCGCCACGGTCGGGAGGCCGAGGTTGGCGAGGAAAGCAAGAGCGTGGACGTCAATCCGACCCGCCACCACCAGGTTGGTGAGGTTCGAGACGGGCAGCAGCGAAGACGCCAGCGACGCCAGAAGCACCGGCTGGAATGCGAAGGCCGTTTCATCCAGGTGCCGGCTACGCGCCACCCTGACGAACAGCGGCGTCAGGAGGACCACCGCCGCATCGAGGTTCAACACGGCGGTGGTGGCCGCACCCAGCAGCCACAGCTCCAGGCCGACCCGTCGCCTGCCGCCGAGAGCCAACGACATCTGCTCGAAGAACCCCATCTGGTCGAGAAGCGCCGAGAACGGCACGGCGAGCAGCAGGAACGCCACCGCTCCGCCGAGCGGGGAAAGCCAGCCTACGACTCGCCCACGCGGAAGTGCGCCGGAAGCCAGACCGGCCAGGCAGACCACTACGGGCACGACCCAGGGAGGAATCCGGAACGGCCGCAGCACCGCCCCCGCCACCGCGGCTGCCAAGAGCACCAAGCGCACGGCCAGGGTCGACACCCGGGGAGGTTAGCCCAGGTCGCCGACGGTGCATTCGGCCGTGCCGCACACCGGGGGCGGAGCGAACGGGAGCCGGCACCACCACCCGCCTCCGTCGCTCACCAGCCCCCGTCCCACCAACCGGTCCAGCGCCAGTGCTGCCGCACCGACTGCGAGACCGCTGCGCGCGGTCACCGTGGCCAGTGTCGCCGGTGCGTCGTCGAGCCCGTCGAGCACGGCACGCTCCTCCTCGGAACAGCCGTCCGTGACGGCGCTCCCTCCGGGTGCCACAGGCCCTCCGGGTGCCACAGGAAGCGGAAAGCCGGCATGGTCGCGGCAGCGAGGGGCGGCCGGCAGCAGTCCTGTCCGCCTTGCACCTCCTTGCTGCCTGCCCGCGAGCGAGAGCGCCACCAGCACGTCCTCCGGCCCGAGGCAGGGCGTGCAACCGTCGGAGATCAGGGCGTTGCTCCCCCGGCTGGCCGAGCTGCGCACGGAGCCCGGCACGGCAAGCACCGGCCGGTCGCGGCGCGCCGCCGCCTCGGCTGTGGCCAACGCCGCCCCTTCCCGGTGTGACTCCACCACCACCACGACGTCTGCCAGAGCCGCCACCAGCCGGTTCCGCCACGGGAACCGCCACTTGTCCGCCCGGCGGGACAGCGGCACCTCGGACACGACGGCGCCCCTGGCCGCCACCCGATCCCACAATGGGGACAGGGCCGTCGAGCCGACCACGTCGACGCCGCCGACGGCCACCACCACCGGCGCCATCCCTTCGCCGGCCAGCGCCCCCGCCTGAGCGCACGCAGTGATCCCTTCGGACAGTCCCGACACGACCACCACGCCTGCCTCGGACAGTGCACGTCCCAGCTCGTACGCGACGTCCCTGCCGTAGGGGGTCGCGCTGCGGGTCCCTACCACCGCCACGGAAGGAACCGGCCGGCCGAAGGGCAGCTCCCCGCGGAAGAACAGCAGCCCCGACACGCTCGGGTCGCCCCCCAGCACGGCGGGGTAGAGAGGCTGCCACCAGAGTGCGGCGCCCGTTCCGCTCCGGCGGTAGGCGGCGAGCCGTTCCGCGGGCTCCACCCTTCGAGCAGTCCTTGCCCACAGCTCCACCAGCTCCGCCTGGCCGTGCCGGCCACCCGCCCCCGATGGGAACCAGTCTGGAGCAGGCCGGCGGTTCGATGACGAGGGCCAAGCTCGCAGCTCCCTCCAACTGTCGGGCGCCCGGCTCTCCACCAGCAGACGACGCAGCCTCGCCGGGGTCATGCGGGGCAGCTCCGCCAGTGCGATGGCGGCTGCCAACTCGTCCGTCGACGCCTTCCGCTCTCCGGACGCTGCGACTGCCGCCGACACCGCTTCGCCGGCTGCTACCACTGCGCCGAGCCCCGCAGTGCCTTCGACGAGCCATCGAGAGCCAACGCCTCCGCCATGTGCAACTCGTCGATCTCCACCGGAGCACCATCGAGGTCGGCCACCGTCCTGGCCACCCTCCACGCTCGGTGGAGGCCCCGGGCGGACAGCCGACCACCCCGAACTCGCCGTTCCGCCAGCAGCGCGGCCGCCGACGTGATGGGGGCCAGGCGGCCAAGCGCCTCCGGCGTCATCAGGCCGTTCGGACATCCTCCCCTGGCCACAGCGATGCTCCGCGCTCTGCCCACCCTGGCCTTCACCGTGGCGGTGGGTTCGCCACTGGCGCTTTCCAGAAGGTCCTCCGCTCTCGGTCTCTCCAGCGAAACCCTCATGTCGAAACGGTCCGCGAGCGGCCCCGAGAGTCGGTTGTCGTAACGGGACCGGGACATGGCACTGCACCGGCAGGAGCCGGGAGTGCCGCCTTCCCCGCATGGACACGGGCTCGCAGTGGCCACAAGTGTGAACCTCGCCGGGAAGCGGACCCGCTCGCCGGCCCGCGCGATCGTCACCGAACCGTCCTCCAGCGGCTGACGGAGCGCGTCCAGCGCTGCCGGGGGGAACTCGGCCAACTCGTCCAGGAACAGCACACCGTTGTGAGCCAAGCTGACCTCACCGGGGCGAGTGCCAGAGCTACCCCCTCCCACCAGGGACACCAGGGGCATTCGGTGGTGTGGAGCACGAAGCGGTGGCCTGCTCGGCGACGTCGAGGGTGGGTCTCCTCCCGTCAGGGAGTGCAGCTTTGCCACCTCGATGGACTGTTCCGGTCCCAGATCCGGCATGAGGGAGGCCAGGCAGCTTCCCAACATGGTCTTGCCGGACCCCGACGGCCCGACCAGCAGCAAGTGGTGACCCCCCGCAGCAGCGATCTCCAGCGCGCGCCGGGCCAGCGGCTGTCCCTTGACCTGCGCGAGGTCCGGTACGCTCTCCGCCTCGTTCCCCTCCTTCCCCACCGCCGGAGGAACCGACGCCCAATCCCTCTCTCCCCGCAGTGCCGCCACGACGGCCGACAGGGTCGGCGCGCAGTGCAGAGCGACTCCCGGCAGCGCCGAGACCTCGCCGGCCGATGCCACAGGAAGCACCACGGCCTGCTTGCCTGCCGCCGCCGCCAGGGAGATCGCCGCCCGTACCGGCCTCAGCGACCCGTCGAGGCCCAGCTCCCCGACGAAGGCGAAGTCGCCCACCTGTTCCTGGCTCAGCTCCCCCACCGCCGCCAGCAGACCGACCGCGATGGCCAGGTCCAGGCCCGCTCCGACCTTCCTCACGCCCGACGGAGCCAGGTTCACCGTGACCCGTTTCAACGGCCACTTCAGTCCTGACGACATCAGGGCAGCCCTCACCCGGTCACGGGACTCCCGACATGCGGCATCCGGCAGGCCGACCACCGTGAAGCCCGGCAGTCCGTTGGAGACGTGGGTCTCCACCAGGACCGGACGAACTTGAGATCCCGAAAGACTTGCGGAACGGACGCAGGACAGCAATGCAACCTCCTGGGCAGGAAACGGGTGCTCCACCGACGAGGAGGGCTCTAACGCCACACGATGCTCTGCAACGTAATCAGGAGCTGTGACAGTTGGCGCTGCCTCAGCCGCTGCCGCTGCCGCGCAGGGCGACGGCGGAGCACCGACACCGGTGGGGCCGCCGAAAGGCGTGTGGTCCGCTTCGGGCGAGAACTCCGAGCGGGGTGACGGCGGAGCACCGACACAGCAGAATGGGTGCATGTCCCCCGAGCTACTCCGTCCGCCGCCTGCGGGGACCACTCGGCTCGGGTGGAGGCCCTCGTGCCGAAGCTAGAGGAGGACCCGTTGACCGGACGTCCTGCGTCGGTGCAGCGACTGCAGCCGTTCGAGGCCAGGAAGCTCTACCTCTGCCCAGGCTGCAACCACGACATCGTCCCCGGGCAGGGGCACGTGGTGGTGGTTCCTCGGGGAGCGGCCGACATGCGTCGGCACTGGCACGACAGTTGCTGGGACCGCCGTCACACCCGCCGTGCGGGACGCATAGGGCGACGTCTCTGAGGCGCAGGACTCCCATCTCCGGATCGGCCCTGGCCCCTCTGGGCCGGTCCGGAGATCTCCGAGCCGGTCTGGGGCCAGGTCGCTGCGAGGACGTCAGCGCAACGGGCAGGTCGGCAAGGCGTCAGAAAGCCGCTTCGATCACCTTCAGACCTTCCGGACCGACAGATACAACGTCGAAGCGAATGTCCGAGAACCGAGGAGCCCGCCGCGAGTGGCTCCCCGCAGGCCCGTGCCGCTCGACGCCGGGGCCCTTCCCCAACCAGGAGCCGGCCGCCTTGCGGATTCGGGCCCGCTTGAGGGGGGTGACCGCTTCCTCCGGAGCTCCGAAGAGAGTGCTCCTTCGCGCCTTCACCTCGCAGAACACCAGCGTCTCGCCGTCACAGGCCACGATGTCCAGTTCGCCGGAGCTGCAACGTCAGTTGCGGTCCACGATCTGCCAGCCTCGTTGCTCGTACCAGGCCGCAGCCAGGTCCTCGGCTCGACGCCCGAGAGCCGCCCCCTGCGTCACACCTCCTTCTCCGGCAGCTCCTCCACGTTCACGTCCTTGAAACTGACCACCCGCACTCTCGGCACGAACCGGGCAGGGCGGTACATGTCCCAGACCCAGGCGTCCTTCAGGCGCAACTCCAGGTAAGACTTCCCGCCGCCGTCGCGGTTCTCCAGTTCCACTTCGTTGGCGAGGTAGAACCTCCGTTCGGTCTCGACCACGTACCGGAACATGGGAAGCACCGCTCGGTACTCCTGGAAGAGCGCCAATTCGATCTCGGCCTCGAACCGCTCCAGGTCCTCGGCGCTCATGGAAGGGGCACCTCCCACCCGCCGCCCCCCGCCGAGCGGCGGCGGACCGGTAAAGCTCTGCAGGACCGGCTCATCGACACATGGTAGAGCGCGGAGCGGGCAGGGAGGACTGAGTCAACGTCCCCACCGCAGCGTCGTACCGTGGCCGGCCACGAACCGCTTCGCCGGCTTCCCCTCGCTTACCGCTTCTCCTTGATCTTCGCGGCCTTGCCGCTCAGTCCTCGCAGGTAGTACAGCTTTGCTCTTCTCACGTCGCCCCTCACCATCGGCTCGATCCGGGCGATGACCGGCGAATGCACCGGGAACGTCCGTTCCACGCCGACCCCGAAGCTCACCTTGCGCACGGTGAACGTCTCCCTCACGCCGGACCCCTGACGCCTTATCACCGAGCCTTGGAAGACCTGAACCCGTTCCCGGTTGCCTTCGATGACCCGCACGTGAACCTTGACCGTATCCCCGGGAGAGAACTCGGGAATGTCGTCCCGCACGCTGTCGCGATCAATCAGATCTGTCGGGTTCATCCTGGGCATGCTCCTCGTGGGCAGCGGGGGAGCGGGAGTCTGACACCGCTTCCGGAACCCCAACAGGATAGACGTGTTCGCGGAGCAGACGGACCTCGTCTCGGCTCGGACCACCCCGCCGAGCCATGAGATCGGGGCGACGTTCCAGCGTCCGGACGAGCGACTGGGCGTGACGCCATCTCCTTATGCGGCCGTGGTCGCCCGACAGCAGCACGTCTGGCACGGACCATCCCCTGAACACGGCGGGCCTGGTGTACTGCGGGTACTCCAGCAGATCGTCCCTGAAGCTCTCCTCCTCGACGGAAGCCTCGTTCCCCAGCGCGCCCCGCACCAGCCTGACCACGGCCTCGACGATCGCCACCGCTGCAGCCTCTCCTCCCGCCAGCACGAAGTCTCCGATCGACACCTCCCCGTCGGCGAGATGGCGGGCCAGGCGCTCGTCGACCCCCTCGTACCGCCCGCACAACAGCGAGAAACCGTCCATCTGGGCCAACTCCGAAGCCATCTCCTGGTCGAACCGACGGCCGGCGGGTCCGA
>JAJYPS010000149.1 GCA_021795215.1 Actinomycetes bacterium | reverse complement strand
CGACGCCATCGCCTCCGCGACACGGGCAGCCCATGCGACACGCACCCTCGCGCGTTTCCTCCCAGTGAGATTCGTCCATCCCTGTCGCGCCGATATCCGGTCGCGTAGATACTTGGACCCTTCACCCGCCATAAGAGCCGTGTTCTTGCTCCCCGTTACTGGGCGGAAGCCGATCACCCCACACGGACACCTCTCCGAAAACCCGGGCCGAAGTCCAGACCTTCGGCTTGGCATCTTGGTCGCTCTGAGCCTGTTGCGCTATCCGAAGCAGCCCATCGTGGAGCCGACCTGCTCGAAAATGTCCTCGCCAAAGCCATTCGGAAAGCCGGGTGGCGTGGTGTTGGGATTGTTCGTCAGGATCGCGTCGCACGCGGTGCCGGCGTGCTCCGGAGCGTTCTGGTTCACGGGTGGCGGCGGGGGGAGAGTCGGTGCGGCACTCGCCACCCCGGCGAAGGCAGGCACGAATCCAGCGCTGACAGCGGCCATGGCGACGAACAGAAATGCCGATCTCGCGCGCATCTTCATGATGACCCTCCATGTCTCCTCATGCTGCGACTCGCCGCATGAGACCATGCATCTACCGTAAGGACGCCTACCCCTGGGCAGTAGGGGCTAACGACCCGTTCCTCTTCCGAGCGCCAAACGGCGGCGCACCCGTGGTGGCTGCGCTTGGACGGGATGCCGCCATGCGTTATCCCTCCAGCCCGGCAAGCACCGAACTGGCTTTCCGCACATCCGGCGGCGGTTATGCGTCCCCCACATGCTCACCGGTAGCGGCCGGCTGGCACTCCGAGAAGGCCAAGTAGCTGGCGCTGGAGCGAGCTGAGCTCGGGCGAGCTTGTCCGTGCCGAGAATGCCAGCCACACCCGTGACCTGGACTTTGACGCAAGGCTCTGATGCGGCAACCATCAGCGGATGGCCCTCTCGTTCCTGTATCGGGCGTTCTGTCGCGTCCTTCAGCTGATCCGGCTCACCTGTCGGGCGGACACGGACCTGGCGATCGAAGTCGTCCTGCTCCGTCACGAGGTGACGGTCCTCCGGCGCCAGGTCGACCGGCCTGCGCTCGAGCCTGCCGACCGCGCGCTGCTCTCTGCGCTGGCGCGGCTGCTCCCACGCCAGCGACTCGGGCGCTTCTTCGTCCAGCCAGCACCCTGCTGCGCTGGCACCGGGATCTCGTCGCCAAGCGCTGGACCTATTCGCACGGCCGGCCCGGTCGACCTGGCATCGCCAAGGGAACCACTGCGCTCGTCCTCCGGTTGGCGAAGGAGAACCCCGACTGGGGCTACCGCCGGATCGAGGGCGAGCTCACCACCACGGGCATCGTCATCGCCCCCTCGAGCGTCTGGGCGATCCTGGAGCACCATGGCGTCGAACCGTCACCGCGGCGATCGGGACCAACCTGGGCCGAGTTCCTCTCTTCCCAGGCGAAGGGATTAATGGCGTGCGACTTCTTTCACGTCGACACGGGTGCGCCACGAGGCGCCATGTTGCCGGAGGCGGGTGAGAGACCCGCCTCTCCGGGCTGTCGCAGCAGTCCGGTGAAGCTGAGGGCAGTCTGAACCTGGAGGTGCAGGGGAGGACGGGAAGCAGCCCTGACAACGACGGGACGAGTCGGCACTGCCAGACGACTCGGGTCCGGCAAGCGAGGCAGAGAGGTGTAATGAGAATGAACCAGTGGTTGAACCCCCTCAAGCGTGGAACCAGCTCCAACCTGGTGGATATGGGCTGGGCAGCGGTGCGCGTCATCCCTGCGTTGACCAGGGACACGACTCCGACGTCGGTTCTGTGTGCCGACCACGAGGCCACGGCGAATGTCTGCGGCGTAGCCGTGGCGAGGCCGCAGGGGCAAAGCTGGGCACCGATCCTGCCAACCGGGGCATGGTGAACGTGGGAACCGTCTCGAAGTCGCCCTCCCCTCCGTGCCGCCAGCACGAAGGCGGGCAGGTCCACCGTCGACTGACGGCTTCGAGATGGGGCGGAGGGTCCGTAGTAGTCCGAGGACGGGAAAGCCGGCCACATGGCGAAGGGACCCAGCAAGTCCGCAGTGGTGGAACTGGAATGCCAGGAGGTCGACGGTGAACACCGACGCACCATGGCCAACGCTCGAAGAAGCCGAGGCCAGGGTACTGGGGATCCAGGTCAAGCTGCACCAATGGGCGACCGACAGCCCCCAACGTCGGTTCTGTGACCTGTTCAACCTCGTCTGCGATCCCGCCTTCTTGACCGTTGCGTGGGCTCGTGTGCGGGGCAACCGGGGCGCACGCTCAGCCGGGGTGGACGGCGTCAAACCCGCCGACATCCTCTTCGGCTCCGCCACGGTCCTCCCCCTGCTGCGAGAGAACCTCAAAGCAGGAAGGTTCGTGCCGCTGCCCGTGCGGGAGCGGATGATCCCCAAGGCGTCGGGCAAGTTGCGCCGCCTTGGCATCCCGACCGCCATGGACAGGTGCGTGCAGGCCAGCATGAAGCTGGTCCTCGAACCGGTCTTCGAGTCGGACTTCAAGCCGTGCAGTTATGGCTTCCGACCTCGACGCCGACCCCATGACGCCATTGCCGAGATTCACATGTTCGCCACCCACGGCTATACCTGGGTGCTCGAAGGTGACATCACGGCGTGCTTCGACGAGATCGACCACACGGCCCTTCTGGACCGGGTGCGACATCGGATCGGGGACAGGCGGATCGTGGGGCTGGTGAAGGCGTTCCTCCACGCCGGTGTCCTCTCCGAGGACGGGGTGAGGAGGGAGACCAAGACCGGAACCCCGCAAGGGGGCATCCTCTCGCCACTGCTGGCCAACATCGCCCTCTCGGTCCTCGACGAGCACTTCACCGAGGCGTGGGAGCGCGACATGGCCACCCGACCCAAACGGGAGACCCGCCGCCGGCATGGAGAAGCCACGTATCGCCTGGTGCGATACGCCGATGACTTCGTGGTTCTGGTGCACGGGACCTGGGCGCACGCCGAAGGGCTGCGCCGCGAGGTCGAAGCAGCGCTGTCTACGGTGAGCCTTCGGCTCAACGAGGACAAGACGAGTGTGTGCCACATCGAC
>JAJYPS010000074.1 GCA_021795215.1 Actinomycetes bacterium | reverse complement strand
CCGTTGGGTGAGCCGAGACGCGACTCGGGCTGCAGTGCTCCTCGGGGTCTGACCCCCAGCTTCTCCAGAGCATCCGCTGCAAGCACACTCCAGTGGCCCTGCCGCGCCCCGGCGATGCTGTTCGACCCACCGATCAGCACGGCACCAGCGGCAGGCATTCATGTGAGATCGTCAACAAGCCACGCTGCCCACCACGACGCCACGGATCAGTCACGAGAGCCAGGAACGGACCCTTGACTTTGTGAATCACCCTGACACTAACGGTACCCACCGTGGACTCGGCACCTGCGGGACACCTCATCTCTCCGACCGCCCGTAGTCTCCCACGCCTCGGGCTGATATCGTGTCGACCGACGTCGACGAAGCAACCCAATTCAACACCAAGGAGCCCTGACCAGATGACCGCCTCCGGGCACCGGCAACGGCACGTGAGCGCTGCATATCACACCGCCGCCGCAGACTCTCCACACGACCTCGCGCCACAGATTACCCGACACACCTCAGCCAATCAGGCGCTCAGGCGGACATCCGGATACGTATGTCTGCGTGGCGCGGTCCAACTACTCAACCACTCAGAGCTCTAGCGACTTTCACAGAAGGAGCACAATGCTTCACAAAAGGATCACCTCGGCCGGGATGATGACCCTACTGCTATCCGCGACTGCACTCGCCTCGTGTTCGAACACATCCCATTCTCCGAGCAGTACGCCAAAGGCGTCCGCTGGCGGACTGCACGGGGCGACGATCACGGTAGCAAGTGACGTCAACTTCCCACCATTTGAATACGAAGTCGCGCACAAGCCAATCGGCTTCGATTTTGCTCTTCTGAAGGCGCTAGCGAAAGCAGGAAACTTCAAGCCCAAGCTTATCTTGATGGATATAAATGGCATCGTACCAACACTGCAGAGTGGCCGGGCACCTATGGCGATTGGAGCACTGACAGAGTCGCCTCAACGGAAGAAGGCAGTTGATTTCTCAATTCCGTACCTACGCACTGGTTTCGCCATCGGAGTGCCGACTTCGACAACGTCCATCACCGGTACGAGGAGCTTGATCGGCAAGAGCGTCGCAGTAGCCCTGGGATCTGCGAGCGACCTCTATCTGCAGCATCTCCCCTATGCTTCACAGATCACGATCCAGACCTACGCCTCCAGCGCTGAAGCCTATCTGGCCGTTCAACAGCACAAGGCGGACGCCACCATGAACGAGATCTCCGTCCTTCAGTACGACAACCGAAAGGCCGGACGGACGAGCCTAAAAGTTGCTTCACCTCTGATAGGCGCATCCTACGCCGGCATCGCCGTAGCAAAAGGCCATCCCCGACTCCTCCGCGTCATCAACTCGGCACTTCTGCAAGTCACGGCAAACGGCACGTACTCCGCTCTCTACAAGAAGTGGCTGCATACTACCCCGCCCTTCCTTCCGCACAACGCTGCTACGACGTCTCCTTCCTCATAATGCGCAGCCCGAACCGCAAGCAGCCTCATACCCGCACTGCTACCTAGGAACGGTCACTGGCAATGCACTCTCTGGATAGCCTCCTTTCGCTATGGGAACAGTACCTACCGTCCCTACTGCTCGGTTGCCAACTGACATTGGAGGTCACTGGTATCGGAGTCGCGGCCGGCCTGATCCTCGGAGTTGCGATCGGCTCTGCCCGCGCAGCGGACGTGCCGGTTCTCAGAAGCCTGGCACGGGGATACGTCGATCTCCTGAGAGGAACTCCCCTTCTCGTTCAGATCTTCTTCATCTTCTTCGCCCTGCCAATACTGATACAGGTCAATCTTAGGCCTCTAACGGCCGGGACGATAGCCGTCGCACTCAACGCCGGGGCGTACTTCTCCGAGGTGGTTCGCTCGGCCCTCCTGACGATTCCTACCTCACAGTTGCAAGCGTCTCAGGCTCTGGGACTTTCGCGGCTTGCTACCATGCGGCACGTAGTCGGTCCTCAGGCATTCCTCGTCGCACTCCCGGGCATCCTGAATCAGGTGACCATAAGCTTGAAAGATACTTCGCTGCTAGCGGTCATCAGCGTCAACGAACTTACTCATCGAGGAGAAGTCATTATCGCCGCCACGTTCGACGCCCTTCAGATCTGGGCTGTCGTAGCTATTCTCTATCTTCTTATGAACGCAGCACTTACGTTGTTCGGAGGGCATCTTGAGAACCGCTTACGGCGATACACAGCATGATGTCCATTTCTGCTGCAAAGCGATCCCCGCTATCGGGGTTCGCAAGCTTGGCTCGGCCGGACGCATGCCTGTCGTCGCACAATATGTTCAGATGCAAGATGCGTTATGGACCTCATAGTGCCTCGAGATTCCAGTCCTAATGCGCTGGCAGAGCGTCATTGGCTGATGCGCGGCTCTCCAGTTATTGCGGTCGACAGCGTAACCAAGCGTTATGATGGGCTTACCGTTCTGAACAGCATCAGCCTCGCCGTCCACGAGGGCCAAGTCGCAGTTCTCATCGGCGCCTCCGGCGGCGGCAAGTCGACCTTGCTGAAGTGTATTAATATGTTGGAGCCGCCAGAGTCAGGTAAGATTTATGTGGAGGGCGCCGATATTACGGCGAAGCGCGCGGATCTGCGTCAGCTTCGGGCGAGACTCGGAATCGTCTTTCAAGACTACAACCTTTTTCCACACATGACTGTGCTTGGCAACCTGACGCTTGCGCCGATACGAGTGTCCCGGCTCTCGAAAGACGAAGCCAGAACTCGAGCAGAGGAGGAACTGCGGCGTGTAGGTTTGGAAGGAAAGATCAATGCATGGCCATCTCAACTGTCCGGAGGCCAACGGCAACGTGTGGCGATCGCCAGGGCATTGGCGATGCGGCCTACTGCACTTCTCCTGGACGAAATTACAAGCGCATTGGACCCGGAGTCCGTGGCTGACGTACTCTCCGTAGTACGCGAACTAGCTGCGCAAGGCGCAACGATGCTTATCGTCACCCATCATATGGGATTTGCAAGAGAGGTCGCTGATCGGGTTATGTTCATCGACGGCGGATCCATTCTCGAAGAGGGAACACCCACGGAGGTATTCGATGAGTCCAAAGAGGAACGAACGAGGAACTTTCTTCGTAGGGTCCGCTTTGCGTAGGGGTCCGGCAGTGCGATTCTCGAATGGGATGGCGATGCTCTCCGTACGATCAGAGCCCCCTTTGCATGCAACTCTCCCGCTTAGCGGCTCTTCTCCGACCGTTACGGCTCCTAGGGCTCGTCAGGCCATCGTTGGTAGCTTCTGTGCAGTGCTACTGGGCGCTTGCGGCAGCTCACACTCGGCGTCGTCCTCAGCTGCCCGCTCCCCTTCACATCCGGTAGGTCTTGGTGGCAAGATGGTGACCGTCATCAGCGACGTCAACTTTCCTCCCTTCGAGTTCATGAAGGGCAGTAAGAGGGTGGGGTTCGATTTCGGGCTTCTTTCCGCGCTTGCTAAGACGGAGAACTTTAAGCCGAGCGTATCGTTGTCTGACTTCAATGGGATTATTCCTTCGTTGCAGGCCGGTAGGTCTGAGATGTCGATCGCCTCTATAACTGTTCTCCCAGCGAGGGCGAAAGTGGTCGACTTTACGTTGCCGTATTTTCGTTCAGGGCTTAGCCTGGCTGTTCGCCGATCGAATTCTACGATAACGGGCCCTACGGACCTTATTGGTAAGACGGTTGCCGTGTCCCTTGGTACTTCGAGCCAGCTCTATCTTCAGCATCTGCCCTTTGCGTCCAAGATCCATATCGAGACGTATTCCAGCAGTGCACTGGCTTATCTTGCCGTTGAGCAGCATCGTGCGGCCGCGACTATCAGCGACGCAGCTGTGCTTCGTTACGATAACAACAAGGCCGGTGCAGGCGGCCTAAAGCTCGCTGGTCCTCTTCTGACGCACTCCCTCGCTGCCATAGCAGTCGCTAAGCATCATCGCGCGCTGCTCAATGCGCTCAATGCCGGTCTTCTTAAGCTGGCTCGTAATGGTACCTATGCCCGCCTTTACGCCGAGTGGTTTGGGCGTGCGCCTAGTCGTGTGCCTGGGCAGTTCGGCGGTCCTGGTTGACGAGAAGTGTGAGTCTGATGAGCACTAGGGACGACTTGCTTGCTTCTCCTGGTCGGCTATCGAGGGCTACGGAGAATCTCAGCTCGTGCCGCCGCTCGGTCGGCGATGAGGCGCGGATGGTGCGCCGCGCCGCCTTCGACTGTATTTGGAAGGCGGGTGTCGCGGGAAGAAGGGAGTTGGGCAGCATGACGGCCCTTGCCGACGAGGCAATCGACCGCGCAATTGCGGAACTGGTCTCGGCGGGGGCGGCGGAGCTCGATTCCGGGGGGGCGGTCGTGGCCACCGCCGGGCTCAGTGGGCGAGCCACAGCCAGGACTCGGCATTCGCTCTCGATGTCGGGCAGGCGCTTTCACACGTGGTGCGCTATCGACGCTATCGGTATCCCAGCCGGGGTACACGAATCGGCAACGGCACTGACACGCTGCGGCGCCTGTCGTACGGCCATCGAGGTGAAGCTGGCAATGGGGAAGGTGGTTTCTCCGGAGGGCCCTACGGCGTGGTGCCCCGCTTCGGTGTGTGACAACACGATCGAGGGGTTCTGCCCGTATGCGAACTTGTTCTGCAGTGAAGAGCATCTGTCTACGTGGTGGCTCGATGCAGGGAGCCCCCGTGGTGACGCTCTGATGTTGTGGGAGGTTGCCGTGCTCGGCAAGGCAATATGGGGCGAGATGTCGGCCTACGTCGGCCCTGTGCCAAGTCGCCGTCTATCGGAGAATTAGTCGCGCCACCATCACGACTTGGCGCGTGGGATGGCCCCGCTCGGCCCACAGCTTGCTGGTGGAAGCGGCGGCCGGCAGGTTCTCGGCCTGGGGGTTGCCCAAAGGGAGGGTGCTGTCATTCCAGCTGCCCGTCCCGAGCGCGCTTCGGATCCGGCCGGAGCGGGTAGTTGCCAAGCGAACGACACAAACCCATGAGGATTTCGGAGGCGCCAATGAGCTCCAACGTGATGACCGCACACGACTCGGGAACATTCCAGCTGGGACAGCTGAGAGTCCACCGCCTGGGCTACGGGGCGATGCAGCTCACCGGCCCCGGCGTGTGGGGAGAGCCGAAGGACCGCCAGGAAGCCAAAGCCGTGCTGCGCCGCTCGGTCGAGTTGGGCGTGGACCTGATCGACACGGCCGACTCCTACGGGCCGTACGTGTCGGAGGAGCTGATCAGAGAGGCTCTGCAGCCTTATCCAGAGCAGCTGGTGATCGCCACCAAGGCGGGGCTGGTCCGGACGGGACCGAACGAGTGGCACCCCCTCGGTAGGCCGGAGTACCTACGCCAGGAGTGCGAGATGAGCCTGCGGCGGTTGGGCCTGGAGCGGATAGACCTGTTCCAGCTCCACCGGATCGACCCGTCTGTGCCGACGGAGGACCAGCTGGGGGTCCTCTCCGACCTGCAGAAGGAGGGCAAGATCCGCCACATCGGCCTGTCGGAGGTGTCGGTCGAGGAGATAGAGAAGGCGCGGTCGCTGGCCGAGATCGTGAGCGTGCAGAACCGGTACAACGTGGTGGACCGCGACTCCGAACCTGTGCTGGAGCACTGCGACTCCCACGGCATCGGGTTCATCCCGTGGTTTCCCATTGCCACAGGCGACCTGGCCAGGTCCGGCGGCCCCCTCGACTCGATCGCGTCGGCGCTGGGAGCCACGCCTGCACAGGTCGCACTGGCGTGGTTGCTGCAACGATCCCCCGTCGTGCTGCCCATACCAGGAACGTCGTCGGTGCAGCACCTTGAGGAGAACATCGGGGCGGCAGGTCTGCGGCTGGACGAAGCGGACTACAACCGGCTGCTGAACGGGGTCTGACCACACGACGGGGTGTGACCAGGGCGCCGGGCCACAGGCTCGGCGCCCGGTGAGCCGTTCGGCGTGCAGGCCACTGCTCGGCGATCCCCGGGCAGGGGACCTGCCCAGGTGACGGGAGGCGTCCTCCCTGCAACCACAGCCTTGCAGAGGCCTGATCCACCAGTGCGACAATCCTGCATCGTGGCATCGACATACGTCAAGTTCTGCACTACACTTTAATTGTGAACATGACGCTGTCGAAGCGCGGGGATTACGTGGTGCGATCTGCCATCTCGCTGGCCCGGGCCTTCCCTCACGGTCAGAGCCGCAAAATACGCCAGGTGGTTGCCGAGATGGACGTGCCCGCCACCTTCGCCTCCCAGATCCTGTCGGACCTGGTGAAGGCGGGCATCGCGACGTCGAAGGCGGGCAAGGACGGCGGCTACAGGCTTGCAAGGGCGCCCGAGCAGATCCGTCTGCTGGACGTGGTGGAGGCCGGCGAAGGGCCGCTCCGCGCAGAGCGTTGTGCCCTCGGCAACGGGCCATGCCGCTGGGGAGACGTCTGCCCCCTGCACGAGACTTGGCAGGCGGCGACCGCTGCCCTGCGAGAAGTCCTCGCTACGACCACGTTGGCAGAGTTGCTGGAGAACGACAGGGCGCTGGAGGCGGGCACCTATGCCGTACCGTCCGACTCCCACCGCCACGCGCTACCGGTCGTCGACATCTGCGACACGGTGCAAGTGGAGGCGACCGCGGCCGACTGCACGGCGCTGCTGGCGTCGTCGGAAGGATGGATCGCCGAAGTCGTCCAGGAGTCCTACGCCACGGCCGAGTCGTCCCGGTCCCGGCTGGACCCGGCCGGTGCCCCGTGGCTGGCCCGGGTAGCTGTATCGGTCAGCGTCACTGCCTCCCCGGAAGGCGGGGACGGCTCCGGCGCCGCGATGCTGAGCCTGGCCTGGGAAGCCGTGGGGGCATCCCACCTCGCCTCCCGGCTGGAAGGAACCCTGACCGTGTCCGAGCTGGACGCTCGCAGGGGGCAACTGCTTCTCAGCGGCCAGTTTCGACCGCCCGTCGAGCTCGGCGGCCAGGTGTCCAAGGACGCCACGGGCCAGCTGTCCCGCCTGGTTGTACGCCACTTCCTGCGCAACCTCGCCGGCAGGCTGGAGGACCTGGCGCTCGTTGCCGAGGCCACGCTGGCCGTAGGGCGTTGACCAACCGGCGTTGACTCGGGCCGAGCCTATGGTTACGCCGCGGCACTGCTGGCAATCAAGAACGGATGACTCATAGGCCACTGAATTCGGCGCCGTACAGTTCCCGCCGATGACGGGGGCGCCAAGCGGCCCCCGATGGGCTCTTGGGGCCGGCGGCGGTCTGGTCCTCCTCGTGGCGCTGGTCGACCTGTTCGTCACGATCTTCGCCTACGACGGATTCACCTTTCTGACTCCCCGGATGCACCGCTTGATGTGGGCAGCCATGCGGACCGCGACCGCATGGCTGCCCCGAGATGCCAGGAGGACGGTTCTGTCGCTCGGCTCCGCCCTGCTGCTTCCCGCCACGCTCGGATTGTGGCTGGCGCTGGAGGTGACCGGCTTCGCCCTGATGTTCATGCCGGGCCTTGCCGGCGGGGCGTTCAGGGTGTCTCATCACGCCGGACGGGGAGCGGTGTCGGCGTTCTACCTCAGCGGCGGCGACCTGACCAGCCTCACCTTCGGCGACCTGGTTCCCCTGACGCCCTTGTACCGGTCGATGGTGGACCTGGAGACCGTCGTCGGGCTGTCCACGTTCACTCTCGCCCTGACCTACGTGCTGAGCGCGTTCGACGCCCGGGCCAAGCTCGACAGCCTCTACGCGCGGGTCCGCCGGAACGCGATCGAGCCGCACCGTCCGTCCACCATCATCGAGCGCCGCTACCGCCACGGCGACGCGTCCTATCTCAGCGACTTCCTCCAGTCCGTCGTCGAGGAGCTGGACGCCTACAACGAGGGGCTGCGCCGCTTCCCGGTGGCGTTCTACTTCCACACCCGCCGAATCGAGCGGGCCACGCCCCGCATCTTGAGCGCCCTGGGACGACTGATCGAGCTGAGCCGCTGGGGACTGCCCCCGTCGGAGCCGCTGACCACAGATCCCAACCTCCTCGCCCTCGTCGACGAGTACACGAGCGTGCTGTCGCGGCTGAGGCGCAGCTTCCTGGGCCGACTGCCTGCACCCGCCGCACCGGTCCCCTCCCCCGACCAGTTCGCAGTCGCCGTCCACCAGCCCGGAACGGAAGCGATGGCATTCGCCGAGCTTCAGGTAGAGGCGATGCGCGCATCCGGCCTCGACTTCGACGGCGTCCAGCAGGCCAGCTACGAGCGGTTCTGCGAATGGCTCCAGTTCCACCGGTCCACCACCGCTGTCGTCGGGAGGCTCCAGTCCGCTCTCGGGTACGGCTGACGGCCACGGGGCCGAACGGCCCTTCCGATTCTGACAAGTGCGATGCACGCCGGTGCAACAGTCCACGTGAGACCGATGGAAGGAGTGGTCCATATGCCGAACTGGTTGGTGGGACCCGGCCCGCTGCTCGCCCAGGGGGCCGCCAAGGCAGCGCTCATGTACGCCGTTGCCCTGGTCGGCCTACGGATGGCACACCGCCGAACGCTGTCGCAGTGGACCGCCATCGACTTCGCGGCGGCGGTGGCGATCGGAGCGATCGTCGGCCGCACCGCTATCGCCTCCAGCCAGTCCTTCGCCCTTGGAGCGGTCGCACTTCTCACGATCCTCGCCGCCCACTCGATAGCCACCTACGCTCGGTACAAGCCGCTCTTCGCCAAGCTGGTGGACCACCGGGTCAGGGTGCTCGTCTCGCACGGTCAGCTACGCCACTCCCAGATGCTGATCTGCGGCTTGACCGAGAACGACTTCCTGTCCCAGCTCCGTCAGATGGGCGTCGGGGACCTGTCCGATCTGCGTTACGTGCTGTACGAGACGAAGGGCAACATCACCGTCGTCCGCGAGGACGGGGCCGCCTCCGACCCCGCCCTGGTCCGTGCGGGCCTCGAGGACGCCGCCGGCTACCCCTGACCGCCGGCTACCCCTGACCGCCGGCTACCCCTGACCGCCGGCTGCGGGCCGATCCATCGGCCCGCACCGGCATCCATTGGCCGCTCTCAATGTGTACGCATACCGGTGGGCTCCATGTCACCGGAGCGTCAGCTGCGCCGGGCCACTTTCACCCCGCCCGTTCCCGGCTGGCGCACCAACCGGCCCAGCAGCTCGGCCAGCGTGATCTCCACGTCCCGCCTGCCGAACGCCGCCTCGGCCACGACTCGGGCTCCCTTCGCCTCGAGAGGCTTGCGCATCGCCGCCAGAGTGCCTTTCGGATCGACCCCGTAGGTGCAGAACAACGCCACCTCGACACCGGCCATCCGAGGCAGTTGAGCCAGCCACGCCTTGGTCGCCTTTGCCGGCCCGACGCGGGCTACGACGAAGCCCTCCACCCAGGTGCCGAGCACCAGCAGATCCGCCTCCGCCAGCTCGGCCGCGCCGACCCGGTTGAGCGGCAGGCACGTGACCTCGGCCGAGATCGGGTTCAACGCCTCCTGCAGCCGTCCAGCCACCGCCTTGGTGTTGCCCGACCGGCTCTCGTAAGCGATCAGCACTCGCCGCGTGGAGCTCGGAGGCTGCGGTTCGGCGGTCCTGGCCGGCCGCTGGGGATGGCGGGCGATTATCGCGTGGCCCGCACGGCGGCCCTGGGCCATCGCCTCGACCACCGTGGAAGGCCCGACCAGCGCATCTCCCGCCGCCCAGCAGCGGTCGCCGAACGGCAGCGCCGCCTTGCTCAGGGCGCCGTCCCGACCGAGCGCCAGCTTCCCGACCGGCATGTGCCGGGCGAAGTCCGGAGCGGGGTTCGCCAGCAGCCCGCTGGCCGTCCACTGCCTGTCCGGCAGCGGTTTCACCTCCTTGCGGATCGGCGTGCCTGGCAGCACCGGCGAGAACTCCGGATCGTTCCGATAGCCCATGGCCATCACGACCAGGTCCACCGGTTCGGTCTCGATGCTGCCCTCTATCACCTCCGGCTTCTCCTTGGCCGACTCCTGGCGCGTGTGGGACAGCTTGGCGTAGGCCACCCGCCCCTGCTCCCCTTCCAGTGCGGCCAGCGTCGTGGAGAACTTGACCACCACTCCTTCCGCCTCCGCTTCGGTCAGCTCGTCGGGGCGCACCGGGGCGAACCTGCGGTCCATCCAGTCGACGCACATGGCGGACGCTCCGAGCCGCCGAGCGCTGCGCGCCACGTCCATCGCCGTGTTCCCGCCTCCCAGAACCAGGACCTTGGGGGGCCGCACCTTGGAGCCTGCGGCGACTCGCAGCTCGTCCATCCCCTGGTGGCGCTCCAGCGCCGCGTACGAACGGGTCAGGAACTGGGTCGCGTCCATCACGCCGTCCAGATCGGTGCCGGGAACCGGCGGGCGCATAGGAACCCCAGCGCCCTGTGCCAGCACCACGGCGTCGTTGTGCTCCAACAGCTCGCTCAGCCGGTCGGGATGGACCTCCTCGCCGCAGCGCAGCTCCACGCCCGCCTCCATCAGCTGGTCCCACGGCCTCATCGCCACCTCGGATGGCAACGTGAAGTCCGGTATTCCCCACCGCAGAAGGCCGCCCGGCTGGTCCTGCTTCTCGTACACGGTCACCTTGGCGCCGGCCTGCACCAGCTCCCAGGCTGCTCCGATACCGGCAGGTCCGGAGCCGACCACCGCAACCTCCAGACCCTCGGCCGCTTCGGACACCCGCTCGGCCGGAGGGATCTCCGAGTTGTCCGCTATGAAGCGCTCCAGCGCGCCTATCGCCACCGGCTGGCCACCGGCCAGGGACCAGCTGCACGACCCTTCGCACTGCACTGCCTGGTCGCACACCCGGGAGCAGATGTCCGGCAGCACGCTGGTCCGGCGCAGCACCTGCTGAGCCTGGTCCAGGTCCTCCTCCCGCAGCGCGTGGAGAAAGCCGGGGATGTCGTTGTGCACCGGGCAGCCCCGGACGCAGGTCGGGTCGGGGCACTCCAGGCAGCGGCTGGCCTCGGCCACCGCCGCCTCCAGCGTCAGGATGCCCTCCCGGATCTCTCCGGCGTCGCCCAGCAGGTTGGTCGGGTGCCGGTACGAGGTCTCGGCGCGGGGGCCCACCATCATCGCGCCCTCCACCTCGATCGCCGAGAACGGGCACGTCCTGACGCACTGCCTGCAGCCGACGCAAAGTGACTGATCCGCTTTTGCCACCCAGTTGCCGGTGTCCATCGACAGGGCGGCAGTCGGGCAGCGCACAACGCACTCCTGGCACCCGGCGCAACGGTCCACCAGGATGGTCACCTTCGGTGCAGCTCCGTGCAGGTCTCTCATCGTGGAATCCAATGTGAAGGTCATCGTCGGGCCCTCCTTATGAGGCTGCGTGCATGATGACGTACAGGAACAGGATCGCCCCGCCAGTGGCGAGTGCCATCGCTTCGACGGCGAAGCGTGCGGCCAGCGGCTTGGCGGAGATGGGGGCCAGCTCCCTGCCGCTGATCCTCCAGGTGGCCCACACCGACCCGACCAGCCCGAGGCCGACCACGACCAGCTGCGTCAGCACTATGTGGGGGTTGCTCAGGATCCGGTAGTTGTAGAGGTAGGACTTGGTCGACCCGTCGCCGAACCAAGCGGCAACCGAGGGAACCAGCCGGGAGGCGTGCTTGAGTGCCTTGGGCAGCTGGCGGGCGAAGTAGTCGGCACCGGTCACGGGGACCAAGCCGTACATCATCGGCACGAAGTAGGCCCGGAACTTCGACGTCTTGTCGATGAACGTCCTTCCGCCGCCGGTGAAAACCAGGTCACGCCGGGCGAAGGCCCTGGACATCAGCCATCCGATGCCTCCCAGGGCCGCCGTGATGGCGCCGATGATGCCCAGGTAGTCGATCGGGTTGGGGTACTGCGGGAAGCTCATCACCTTGTTCAGAGCTCCGTCCAGGGTCGTGTAGGCGCTGGTGGCGTTGATCTGCTGGAACAGCACCAGGCCCAGCAGCCCGGCCACGGCCCAGGCCACGTCGGGCCGACGGCGGCGGGGTGCTACAAGCGAAGTCAGGGGGCGCTGGAGGAACAGCCCGACGTTGTCGCTGGGGCACGCCTTGTAGCACTCCGAGCACAGCCCGCAGGTCAGGTTGGAGTCCGCGCTACCCGGCCACGTGTACCAGGGGCAGCCGTAGCCGTTCTCGCCGCCTCGCATGCAGTCCTTCGTCTTGCACTCGACGCACACGTCCCGGTCCTTGGTCCGGAAACCGGCGACCGACCCCATCGTGCCCACCGTTCCGATCACCGCCGTCAACGGGCAGAAGTACCGGCAGAACGTCCGCCGCTCGAACACCAGGAAGAACAGCAGGGCGGACGACACGATGCCGATCACCATGTAGGAGGTCTCGTGGGGAACTCCCGGCCCGGCGATGTTGAAGAACTCCTCGATCCACGTGAGCAGCAGGAACATGCCGACCGAGAACAGCAGCCCGTACTGCGCCAGGCTCTCGGGAAGCTTGATGCCCAGCCCGAGCGCCTTCTGTGTCCTCTTCCAGAACGACGCCCTCTGTATCCACTCGGCGAATCCGCCGAAGGGGCACATCGAGCACCACGCCCTACCCACCACCACCATCATCACGAACACCAGGGCGAACCACACGTACCACGTGATCGCGGTGCCGAAATTCAACCCCGGCACGACCGTCCCGGCCAAGCCGAGGAAGATCACCAGCCAGAAGATGATCTGGTTGGGAAGTATCAGGAAGAACTGGAACTTGCGGCTCCGCACCAGGTTCGCTATCGGCTTGAACCGAGTCACTTCCAGCCCCGGGGACACGTCGGTGGGAGCGAAGTGCTCCTTCATACCGTCCGTGACGGGGGCTCGAAGGTGGACCGCCTTGGCGATTGGGTCCATTGGGGGGACCGCCGTCGGCCGGAAGTCCCCGTCTCCTTTTCCGATCTGCATCTTCGTTCGGGTTGGCATCTCGGTCTCCCTACGTTGAGGCCATCACTTCACGTTGTCTCCTACCGTAGGGCGGACACCATCGTTTGTCAAGTTATCAACTTGACGTATTGTTGTTAGCTCTAGTTATGATGGGGCCCATCTGAAAACGTGTTGGCCGCCTGCAACGGACGCCGGGCCGCGCCCGAGTGCAAGGGCGGGTATCGGGCTGCGGACGTCCGGCTACCCTTTCTCCAGAGGAAGGCCCGGTGGCAGGCCGGCGGGAAGATCGACACGACGATGCCAGCGCTACGACCCTTCGGGGAATTGGAGTCCGCAGTTATGGACCGGGTCTGGGCAGCTGGGCGGCCGCTGTCCGTTCGGGAGGTTCTAGAGGACCTACGAGGTGAGCGGGCGCTGGCGTACACCACCGTGATGACCGTTATGGATAATCTGCACCGCAAAGGATGGCTGGTCCGCCATCAGCAGGGAGATCGGA
>JAJYPS010000148.1 GCA_021795215.1 Actinomycetes bacterium | reverse complement strand
ATAAGGAACACCGGCCCCTCGCAGTTGACGCCGAACACGGTCCGGTACTGGTCCAGGTCCAAGTCGGCCATGTATCCGGGGCGGTCCAGCCCGGCGCAGTTGACCAGGATGTCGAAGCTCTCGCCGTGCTGTTCGAACAGCGACTTCATCACGCTGGTGCGGCTGGGATGGTCGGCCACATCGAGATGTACCGCTGTAGCGCTGTGGCCGGCGTCCTCAACCAGGGCGACCGTAGTCTTGGCACCGTCGAGGTCGATGTCGCCGGCAACAGGATGTGCCCCCTGGGCCGCCAGCGACAGGCAGATGGCCCTGCCCAACCCGCTCCCACCTCCGGTCACCAGAGCGGTCCGTCCCGACAGCTGCCCGGCCTTGTCCATTCGTCCTCCTCTCGTCGTCCTGCCCGGTGCAGGGCCACCTACCCCGCGGCGTGGTGGCTTACCACGGTCACCCTCCGGTCCGGGACGGTCCCCGGCCTCCGGAGACGTGATACAGGGCGATCGCGGCCGACGCTGCTACGTTGAGCGAGTCTGCACCGGGGACCATCTCGATCCTCGCGGTGACCGTGGCGGCGGACATCGACTGGAGGGACAGCCCTCGTCCCTCCGCTCCCACCAGCAGGACACAGTCACCGAACAGGTGGGTCGGCAACTGCTGCAGTGGCAAGGCGTCCGGCTCCGGCGAAAGCGCCACCAAAGCCTTGCCCAAGGCGGAAAGCCTGCTCAGGCTCCGAGCCCACTCCTCCTTCGGAACGACAGCGAAGGGCAGGGTGAACACATGCCCCAGGGAGACTCGCACGGAGCGGCGGTATAGAGGATCGGCACAGCCCGGTCCCACTAGCACAGCTCCGGCCCCCAGGGAGCCCGCCGTGCGGAACAGCGCTCCCACGTTCTCCGGGTCGGAGATGCCGTCGAGCGCCAGGACGACGCGCCCCTCGGGCATCGCCTGGCCCACACCGGTCGCGGGCCACCTCGGCGTCACCGCGATCACGCCCCGGTTGAGCGCGTGCCCCGTGACCTGCCGCACCACGGAGGATGGCGCGACGAGAAGGCCGGTAGGGGACTTGCTGCCTGGCTCCGCCACAGTTCCACCGTCAGAGCGGGCCGAAGAGCCGCCCCCGGCGGACGGCCCCCCGGCGGACGGCCCCTGCGCGGATGACCCCAGCGCAGACAGCCGCAGCGCAGACAGCAGACCCTCCATTCGTTGCGCCGCCGCCGGTGTGCACAGCACCGACTGCACCGGCCTGCCCGACGCCAGCAGGCGCTCTACGACGTATGTCCCCTCCGCCACGACCAGGCCGTCCCTGCGGGCTGCACGGTCGGTCGACTTCAGGTCCACGAACGGCGCCAGGCGAGGGTCGTCCGGGGTCGACACGCACTGCGCCCCGGCTGCCGCCACCTGTGGTTCCGCTCCTGCCGCCGCTTTGGCCGCCGCTCTGGGATCCCGGTCACCTGGCGGGTTCACTCCGGAGCGACCGGCGGCGCCACGATCCTGTCGCCGTCGAGCGACAGTTGCTCGAGCAGCTGTGCCACGCCGTCGTCGACGTTCGCCGGGACGACCTCACTGGCGACCTCTAGTACCTTGTCACGAGCGTTCGCGACGGCGACCGGCCAGGCCGCCCACGCCAGCATCGGCAGGTCGTTCAGCTCGTCTCCGACTGCAACGACCTGGTCAGCGGGGATCGACAACCGCCGGCACGCGTTGGAGAGCCCGACGGCCTTGGTTATTCCCGGCGCACCGGCCAGCGCCCAGTCGGCACCTGCCGACGTCACCTCGGCCAGCGCTCCTGCCACCCGTGCGACAGCGGTAGCCGTCTCGGCGGCCCTCATCCGTGGATGCCAGCAGCAGAGCTTGGTGACGGCTCCGTCCAACCGACTGCCTATGTCCCTTGCGGGCGGCGTCAGGATGCCCCACCGCAGGGCAGCCTCCCGGTCGATCATGCCCTCCTCGTAGTGGAACTGGTCCAGGGTCTCGATTGCGAAACGGATTCCGGGCAGCGCTTCCCGAAGGGTGGACATGATGGTCGTGACCACCTCGGCGGTCAGCTGGTGATGGTGGATCACCTGACCACTTTCGACGTCGACCAGCACGGACCCGTTCGAGCAGACGGCCAGCGGGCCGACCGGTGCGGGTCCGCAGGCGGAGATCATGGCGGCGGCCGGTCTTGCGGTGGCGGGGATCACTGCGATGCCGGCGCGCCGCGCCTGCCTCACGGCCTCCACCGTCCGTTTCGACACCGTGCCCGTGGGGCCGAGCAGGGTTCCATCCAGGTCGGTCGCCACAGCCAGGATCGGGGTGGGCCGCCGTCCGGCTCCGCAGGCCATACTTTTTCCGGCCGAACCGGGTCCAGCGGCCCCCCCAGGGATGTGCACCTCCCCCTCGGGCGAACTCGGTGGCGGGGGGACGATAGGGTCCGGGGACGTCGTCCTGTCCAAGCGCTAGGGGAGCCCCATGGTCTTGGCATGGGTCATGGTCAACGAGTAAGGCGGCGCCAGGTCCAAGCCGTCCGGCTTGTTCAGGTAGCCGGGGGCGGCTCCGGGCACACCCGTATGGCCGTACTGCCAGACCACCTGGTTCGTCCTGGGGTTGACCACTATGACTCGATGGTTCCAGTCGTCGTTGAGGATGATGTCACCGTTCGGAAGCGGTAGTGCCAGGGAGGGCTGGTTCAGTGCTTGCGCCCCCGTGGGCCGGTAGCGCCAGACCAGCTGGCCGGCAGAGTTGAACTCCTCGACCTGGCCCGGGTTCGAGTAGTCGGCGGTCAGGAAAAGGTTCGGGCCGACCTGGTTCGTGTCCGACGGGTAGGACACCCCTGGAGGATTGGTCGAGAAGTAGATCTTCTGGCTGTGCAGCGACAGCTCGTCCGCCCAGTCGCCGTTTATCTCGGTCACGACGTAGTGGCCGTTGGTCATGGGGAACGCACCGTTGGGCGAGCCCCAGCGCAAGGGGGGTGCGTGGTAGCAGGCGTTGGTCGACTCGCCGATGATCTTGACCGGCACCTGCAGCGGGGGTCGTAGGATCAGCAACCGGCAGTTGATGATGTCCGCTGCCAGCACGTCCCC
>JAJYPS010000073.1 GCA_021795215.1 Actinomycetes bacterium | reverse complement strand
TTCAGAGGTGCTGGCCTGGACGCAGTCGCCCACCGGCAGGAAAGCGGTGCGCTACTCAGCCGTGTCGGCCATCTCCATAGCGGTCAGTTCAGTCGTGCTGTTCGTCACCTACGGGATTCTTCGCGTCGGATCTGCCACCGAATGCAACGTGATCGCGACGGCCGTTGCTGCGGTCCCTTCCTATTACCTGAACCGCAAGTGGGCCTGGGGGCGTACCGGAGCGTCGCATCTCTGGCGCGAGGTCGTGCCGTTCTGGGTGGTCGCGTTCATAGGCTTGATGTTCTCGATCTGGGCCGTGCGGCTGGCGGTCCAGGTCTGCGGTGCGCTGCACCTAGAGCATCTGGCCACGTCGGTGGTGGTTGACATCTCGGCCTTCGGCTCCTATGGCGTTCTCTGGGTCGCAAAGTTCGGGCTGTTCAACAGGTGGCTCTTCGTCGACCGCTCGGTCGTTCGGAGTGCCCGTTCCGGGCTCGACTGAGGCGATGGGGGCTTTCAGAGCCGCCCTGGAGAGGCTGGTCCCCGTCGACAGGGTTGCGGCCGAGCGTGCCGAACGACGCCAGCTTTCGCTGACCAAGCCTCCGGGAAGCCTGGGCCGGTTGGAAGAGCTGGCTTCCCGCTTGTGCGCCATCGCCTCGGAGGTGCCCCCTCCTCTCCCGCACCCTGCCGCCGTCGCGGTGTTCGCTGCCGACCATGGCGTTCTGAGCCAGGGGGTATCTCCTTGGCCCGCCGAGGTGACGGCCCAGATGGTCGCGAACTTCGCAGCGGGAGGCGCTGCGGTGAACGTGCTTGCTCGGCAGATGGGCGCCAGGGTTGTCGCGGTCGACGTCGGAGTCGCGTCGGCCCTTCCCCGGGCGGGACTTCCGGTCTCGGACGGAGATCTCACGGGAGGGCTCGTGGGGGCGAAGGTCCGCCGGGGCTCGGGCGACATATCGGTCGAGGACGCCATGGAGGCTTCCGAATTGGAGAAGGCGTTGGACGTCGGAGCCCAGGTCGCGACCCTGCTGACGGCAGACGGCGCCCGCTGCCTGGTGACAGGCGATATGGGGATCGGCAGCACCACGCCCTCGGCGGCGCTGGTGGCGGCCTTCACCGGAGCCGGCGCTGCCGAAGTCACCGGTCGGGGAACGGGCATCGACGATTCGATGCTGGAGCAGAAGGTGAAGGTAGTCTCCGCAGCGCTGCAGCGTTCGGGGCTGTCCGGGCCGGAAGGCGCGGCCAGGGCACGCGCCGAGCCCCTGGCCGCGCTGGCCGCAATCGGGGGCCTCGAACATGCCGCGCTGGTCGGGTTCCTGGTCGGAGGTGCGGCTCAGAGGGTCCCTGTATTGCTGGACGGGGTCATCGCCGTCTCCGCATGCCTGGTGGCCGCCGAGGTTGCGCCCCTGGCGCGTGACTACTGGATAGCGGGCCACATGTCGGCCGAACCCGGGGCCGCACTCGGCCTCCGCCGGTTGGGCATGGAACCCCTGGTCGACCTCGGGATGCGCTTGGGCGAAGGATCCGGCGCCTGCCTGGCGCTGCCACTTCTCGAAGCGGCGGCGAGGACGCTTTCGGAGATGGCCACTTTCGACTCGGCCGGCGTGAGCGAGATACCCCGGTCCTGAGCTCCTCCGAGCGGTGGTGGTCAGCGGGACGGCTCGGAGCCCTCGACCGCCCTGACGGTACGGTCGTGGGGCCGGGTGGGCACCATGTACTGGAGCAACGCGACGTCGAGCCACCTGCCGAACTTGCGCCCCACCTCCCGTTCCGTTCCCACTATCCGGAATCCCGCCGAGCAGTGCAGCGCTATCGACGCATCGTGGCCGCCGACGATCCTGGCCATGACAGAATGGAAGCCACCCTGTTCGGCCAAGCCCAGTATGTGGCCGAGCAACACTTTTCCCACGCCTCTGCCCCGGTGTTCGCTGTGGACGTAGACCGAGTCCTCCGCCGTCGTGGCGTATGCCGGACGCAATCGGTAGGGGGAAAGTGAGGCAAATCCGATCACGGACGATCCGGAGACAGCTACCACTGCCGGGTGAGCGCCCGAGTGCTGGACCAGCCATATCCTCTGGTCCTCCAGCGATCTCGGGACCAAGTCGAAGTTAACGGTCGACCCGACGACTTCTTTGTTGTAGATCGCCCGGATCTCTTCCGCATCGTCCAAGGTGGCCAGACGTACCTGCACGGGCCGATGGTATGGGGAGTAAACTTCCCTCCCGGTGCCCCCTTAGCTCAGTCGGCAGAGCACAGCCATGGTAAGGCTGGTGTCGTCGGTTCGATTCCGACAGGGGGCTCCCGCGGCGGCGTAGCTCAGTTGGTCAGAGCGCACGGCTCATAATCGTGTGGTCGTCGGTTCGAGTCCGACCGCCGCTACAAGCAGCGTGGCACAGTCAGTGAAGCCGGCGAAGGTCCGCCGACGCAGGTGCCTACGACAAGGAAGGCCAGGGTATGCCGAAGAACGAGAAGAGGGTGAAGGTGACGCTGGCTTGCGACGTCTGCAAGAGGCGCAACTACATCACCATCAAGAACCGCCAGAACGACCGTGAGCGAATAGAGATGCGCAAGTACTGCAGCTGGGAGCGCCAGCACACCCTCCACCGGGAAACTCGCTGAGTTCAGCCGTGGCCGAGCACGCCGTGTCGGTCCTGGGTGCCCGGCCGGAGGAGGTCCAGCTGGCGGAGCTGGTGCAGGAGGCCAAGGGTGGCGACCGGTCCGCCTTCGACGAACTGGTGCGCAGAACCTACGGAGACCTGTACTCACTCGCATACCGGATGGCAGGAAACGCCGACGACGCGTGCGACGTGCTCCAGGACTCCTACCTCCGGGCGTTCCGCGCGCTTGCCGGATTCCGGGGCGACGCGGCAGTGTCGACCTGGCTGTACCGGATCACGGCCAACTGTGCCTCCAGCCACCTTTCGAGACGCGGGCGGACCCGCCACGACCGGATCGAGGAGTGTTCGGGCCTGGTCGACGACCGTCCAGGAAGCGATCCGGAAGCCATGGCCGCTACCTCGCTGGACCGCACACGTGTAGCGTCGGCCCTGGCCGAACTTCCGGCGCGCCTCCGCTCCGTGGTGGTCCTCCGGGACATCTACGATCTTCCGCACGAGGCGATAGCCAAAGAGCTCAACATCACCGAGACCGCCGCCAAGGTGCGATTGCACCGCGCGAGGAAGAAGCTGAGGGAGCGGCTGTACGCGGCGGAGCAGGAGGTGGAGGCGGACCGTGCTGTGTGAGCTGATATCACCCCGGCTGGCAGCATTCGGAGAGTTCACCGCGGAACTCCCCGAGGAGGTGGAGGGCCACGTCAAGAGCTGTCTCCGGTGCCGGGGTGAGCTGGCACGCTACCGAAAGGTGCGCAAGGCGTTGCTGCAGCTCCGCTGGCAGGGCGTCCAGCCGCCCCCGACGCTGCTGAGCCAGCTTCTGTCGACCGTGGCCGAGCCTGCGCCGCCGCCGGGGAGCTGGCTCAGCCGGAACCTGGCGTACGTGATGGGTGCGGCCGGAGCAGCGGGCGCCGCCGGTGCGGCCGGAGCCGTGGTGCTGGCGGCTCGCTCCCGGTCCCGTTTCAGAGTGGCCGGCTGAAGCTGCTGTGGAGCTGGTCCAAAAGAGCGGCGGGATCGCATCTCGATCTCGGTGCTAAGGTGGTGCTTGCCCGAAGGGCAGTAGCTCAACTGGCAGAGCACCGGTCTCCAAAACCGGCGGTTGGGGGTTCGAGTCCCTCCTGCCCTGCTCGGCCGCCGGACCGCCCGAGAAAGCCATGACTGTGAACCGCGAGAAGATGTGAACCGCGAAACGAAACGAATGATGCAGCGCCAAGGTCAGATCGAGGCCGACGGGTCGACGCGCCGGGACGTACCCCAGCCTGTAAGAGCGGGCGGTCGCAGCCGGACGACACCGGTGGAGTTCCTCAAGGGAGTGCGCTCCGAGCTCCGCAAGGTCGCATGGCCGGACAGGCCCGAAGTGGTCAACTACTCGACGGTGGTGTTCGTCACGCTGGTCATCCTCCTGTTCTACATTTTCGGGCTCAACTACGTGTTCGGCCACGCCGTCAGCCTGCTGTTCGGGACGTGAGCAGACCATGACGATCGATCCGGAAGAGGATTTGGAAAGCTATTCCGACAACGTTGCGGCCGCCGATGTTCCGGCCGACGTCCAGGTTCCCGATGCGACGAACGAACCCCTCGCTGACGACGGCAGCGGAGAGATGCTCCGCGAGCTGGAGGAAGAGTCGCTGGCAGAAGTCGTCGAGAGCCCGTTCGATCGTCCCGGGAGATGGTATGTGCTGCACAGCTATGCCGGATACGAGAACAAAGTAAAGTCGAACCTGATGAGTCGCATCTCGTCCATGAACGTGGAGGACCGCATACACGAAGTGGTCATCCCGATGGAGGAGGTCGTGGAAGTGAAGAACGGCCGCAAGGTCGTGGTATCGCGAAAGGTTTTCCCCGGATACCTGCTCGTGCGGTGTGACCTGGACGACGACTCGTGGTCGGTCATCCGGCAGACGCCCGGCGTGACGGGCTTCGTCGGCCCTGGCACGAAGCCGACGCCCCTTTCACGGCGGGAAGTGGAAGGCATCCTCCAGGTCAAGCCGGAGGGTGCGGAGCCGCAGAGGCGGAGCAGGCCGCGGATGGAGTACGAGATGGGCGAGACGGTCCGGGTGAAGGAGGGTCCGTTCGCCGAGTTCCACGGCCAAGTGGCGGAGATCAACGAAGACCAGTTGAAGCTGAAGGTGCTCGTCAACATCTTCGGCAGGGAGACGCCGGTCGAACTTGAGTTCTCCCAAGTGGCCAAGCTCTGAACCTTCCACGACATCGGTCGCTCGGTACGGCGGCCTGTCCGGATGGCATCGGCGAGGCGTCACCGGCCTACAATGATCCGTCGTCCGGCCGCGCTCGGCCGGGAGGACTGCGCATTGCGGCGCAGCAAGGTTTCCGAGGAGCAAGGAAAGTCATATGGCCAAGCGCCGTGTCGTGACCATCGTGAAGATCCAACTCCCTGCGGGCGCCGCAACGCCGGCCCCGCCGGTGGGTACGGCATTGGGTCCGCACGGCGTGCAGACGATGGAGTTCGTGAAGCAGTACAACGCGGCAACGGAGGCCCAGAGAGGCACCGTGGTGCCCGTGGAGATCACCATCTTCGACGACCGGAGCTTCAGCTTCGTACTGAAGACTCCGCCTACGGCGGTGCTCCTCAGGGAGGCAGCGGGAGTGCCGAAGGGCTCGAAGGACACCGGCAAGGAGCCTGTGGGGACCATCTCCGACGAGCAGCTGGCGGAGATCGCCCGGATCAAGATGCCGGACCTCAACGCCAACGACTTGGAGGCGGCGAAGGCTCAGGTGGCGGGCACGGCTCGTTCGATGGGGCTCAAGGTAAGCTGACGACATATCCGAGTGGCCGGGGACACCTCATCCGGCCGGCTGGTTCCACCGACCGGTGGCCAGGGTTGAGCGGCTGACGCCGCCCGAGCGAGGGAGGCTGAATGCCGGCTCAGGGGAAGAAGTACATAGAGGCAGGGCGGAAGTTCGACAAGGCACGGCTGTACCCCGCTGCCGAAGCAGTGGACCTGGTCCGCAGGCTGGCCACGGCCCGTTTCGAGGAGACGGTGGAACTCGCCGTGCGGCTGGGAGTCGACCCGAGACGTGCCGATCAGATCGTCCGAGGCACAGTCGCTCTTCCTGCTGGTACGGGGAAGGACGTAAGGGTGGCCGTCTTCGCCACAGGAGCGGCTGCTGCCGAGGCGCGTGACGCCGGGGCGGACTTCGTAGGGTCGGACGACCTGGTGGCCAGAGTGCAGGACGAGGGTTTCGTAGCGTTCGACATCGCCATTGCGTCACCGGACATGATGGCGAAAGTCGGTCGTCTCGGTCGGGTTCTCGGCCCGAGGGGCCTGATGCCGAACCCCAAGACGGGCACGGTGACGACGGACGTGGGCAAGGCGGTCTCGGAGTTCAAAGCCGGTCGAGTGGAGTACCGGACGGACAAGGTCGGGAACGTGCACGTCCCGGTGGGGAAGGTATCCTTCGAGAGCAGCCGACTGGCCGAGAATGTCAGAGCCGTGGTGGACGAGCTGGTGAGGGTGCGTCCTTCGGCGGCGAAGGGACGTTACGTGCGGTCCATCACTCTCAGTTCGACCATGGGTCCAGGGGTGAAGGTCGACCCGGCACGGGTGCGTGCCGAAGAGGAGCTGGCGGCAGCGAGCTAGGGCAGGACCCGTCGATCCGCCAGGACAGCTCCGGACGGTTCGGCCGAGTGCGGATCCCCGAAGCGCGTAAACCACTTCGCAGTCCAGCAGTCCAGCAGTCCAGCCGTTTCGGCGGTCGTGTAGAGTGTGATCGAAAGCGGGCACCTTCGGGGCCCCCAATATCGCCAGAGACCTCCGGTGCGCTCCGCGCTCAATGGCTCCCAGAGCCGCCAGAACAGGCGAGTGTTTGGAACACAGGTTCCGGCGCGCGCTCGGGGGTCGAGGAAGGACGCGATGGTATCGACCCGGGAAGCACAGCCCCGGCAGGACAAGGTCGAGATGGTGAGCGAGGTCCGGACCCGGATCGACTCGAGTGACGGCGTGCTCCTGACCGAATATCGCGGGCTGACGGTCAGTCAGATGTCCGTGCTTCGCCGTGCCCTGCGCGAGGTGGGCGGTGAGTACAGGGTCTACAAGAACACCCTGGTGCGTTTCGCTGTAAGAGATCTCGGACTGTCGGACGTGGAGCCGCTGCTCGTCGGTCCTACTGCGCTCGCCTTCGCCAAGGGCGACGTGGCGCAGGTGGCCAAAGTGCTGCGGGACTATGCACGGGCCAACCCGGCGCTCGTGGTAAAGGGCGGGATGCTTTCCGGCGGCGTGCTTTCGGCTGGTGAAGCGGCGGCATTGGCGGAACTCCCTTCGCGGGACGCGATGCTGAGCCGGTTCGCCGGTGCGCTGATGGCGCCGATCCAGAGGATGGCCGGCCTTTTGCAGGCGCTCCCCCAGAACTTCGCCTACGGTCTGTCGGCGCTGATCGGGATGGGCGGCGATCGAGCGGCAGACGGCACCACGGGTCTGCCCGGTGCGGAGGGGAGCGCCCCGGAGGGATCCGACTCTGCCGGTGCGGACGGGAGCGCCCCGGAGGGGGCGCCGGAGCTCTGACAGGGTTCGGCCCGGCTGTAGCGGCGACGGGCCGGAGAGGAGAACAAGCCGCCGCGGGTGAGCCGTCAGGCCGTGGCCGGAGCCGGGCTCTGCACGGCGATCTGCCACAAGGACACGGCGCTGTCCCGATGCAGCGCTGGCACAGGATGCGTCGCCCGACAAGCGCCCAACAGTAGACACCGAGTCGAAGAAGAAAGAGAAGAAGAAAGAGGAGTCATGGCAACCAAGGAAGAGATTCTCGACGGGATCGCAACGATGACCGTGCTGGAGCTGTCCGAGCTGTTGAAGGCGTTCGAAGAGCGTTTCGGAGTCACTGCGGCACCTGTGGCCGTTGCCGCTCCGGCCGCTCAGGGCGGAGGAGAGGCGTCCCCTGCCGTCGAGGAGCAGGACGAGTTCGACGTCGTGCTGACCGGCGCGGGTGACAAGAAGATCCAAGTCATCAAGGAGGTCCGCAGCTTGACAAGCCTGGGTCTCAAGGAAGCCAAGGACCTCGTCGACTCGGCTCCGAAGCCGGTGCTGGAAAAGGTGTCGAAGGAGGACGCCGAGAAGGCCAAGGCGCAGCTCGAGGGCGCAGGGGCGACGGTGGAGCTGAAGTAGGCACTCGGCTGGACGGCCGTCTCGCCGAGCCGCCCGGCCGCGGCACCGGCCGCCAGCTGCTTGCCGATAGGGCGGTGCAACCGCTTGACGCCTTCCCTCGGCGGCTCTACCCTGCGCAGGTAGGGTCCACCGCGGCAGGCCCCGTCGATCGTCGTCGACGGCCTACTGCTTTTGGCGTATATTGCCTCGCCGCGTACGCGCGACTATGCTGTGAGGTTGCCGTGGCGTCCCCATTCTCTCTCTCGATCCGAACGATCGAGGAGATGCGTGCCGCGCGCTCTGTCCTCCTCGCCCGACCTCCGATCAAGGGGTGAGCTCTTGCCTGCCTGTTCCACCTCGCCACAACGTTTTTCGTTCGCCAACCTCGACGAGATCCTGCCATTACCGGACCTTGTCGCGATCCAGCGGGACTCGTTCCGCTGGTTCCTGGAGAAAGGTCTGGCCGATACTTTCCGCGACATCAGCCCTATAGAGGACTTCACCGGTCAGCTCCGCCTGGAGCTGGAGTTCGATCCTTCCGATCCGGACCTGCGCCCCCCGCCCAAGTTCACGGTGGAGGAGTGCAAAGAGAAGGACATGACGTACGCCGCCCCGATCTTCGTCAGGGCCCGCTTCATGAACGCCTCCACCGGTGAGATCAAGGAGCAGACGGTGTTCATGGGGGACTTCCCCATGATGACCAACAAGGGAACGTTCATCGTGAACGGCACGGAGCGCGTCGTCGTGTCCCAGCTTGTCAGGTCTCCAGGTGTCATCTTCCAGCCGGGCCGCGAGGCCAAGACGATCGTGACCGGGACCATCCATCCCTACCGAGGGGAGTGGATCGAGTTCGACGTGGAAGCCAAGCCCGGCAAGGACATAACGGCCGGAACCCGCGTCGCCCGTAAGCGGCGTCTCAGCCTGTTCTCCCTGCTCAGGGCGATGGGTTACGAAGACGAGGGGTTCCTGACTCGCTTCGTGAACCACTTCGACTTCCTCCAGGGGCAGTGGGATAAGGAGCGTGAGCTGGCTCCTACCAAGGAAGAGGCTCTGCTGGAGATCTACAAGAGGGCTCGCCCGGGGGAGCCTCCGAGCACGGAAGCGGCCCGGGCTTACTTCGAGAACGCCTTCTTCAGTCCCAAGCGCTACGACCTGACCCGGGTAGGCCGCTACAAGCTCGATCGAAAGCTGGGTCCGGAGATCGAGAAGGCGGAGAGCCTTTTCGGCATAGAGCTGGAACGGCCCGAACCGGGCCAGGGAGTGCTGTCGCCGTCGGAGATCCTTGCGGCTGCGAGCTACATGCTGCATCTCGCCAACAGCGAGCCGGGTTACCGGTTGGACGACCAGGACCACTTCGCGAACCGGCGGATCCGCTCCGTCGGGGAGCTGATCCAGAACCAGGTTCGCGTAGGGCTGTCCCGCATGGAGCGCGTGGTCAGGGAGCGGATGACGACCCAGGACGTGGAGGCGATCACTCCTCAGACGCTGATCAACATCAGGCCGGTCGTCGCTGCCATCAAGGAGTTCTTCGGCACGTCGCAGCTGAGCCAGTTCATGGACCAGAACAATCCGCTGTCCGGCCTGGCCCACAAGCGGCGCCTGTCCGCCATGGGCCCCGGCGGCCTGTCGCGGGAGCGCGCAGGGTTCGAGGTGCGTGACGTGCACACCTCCCACTACGGACGGATGTGCCCGATCGAGACGCCGGAGGGCCCCAACATCGGACTGATAGGGCACCTGGCGACGTACGGTCGTATAAACGAGTACGGCTTCATCGAGACGCCCTACCGCCGGGTGGTGGATGGCCGCGTGACGGACGACATCGTGTACCTCGCTGCCGACGAGGAGGAAGAGTACGTCATAGCCCAGGCCAACGTGCCGATGGACTCGGAGGGCCGCTTCACCGCCGATCGTGTCCTGGTGCGGCGCAGTCCTCAGGGCGCGGGCGTCCGGGTGGGGGCGAACTCCACCACGTACGGCACCACGTCCGAGGTGGACCTGGTGCCTCCCTCCGAAGTGGACCTGATGGACGTGTCGCCCAAGCAGATCGTCTCGGTCTGCACGGCGATGATCCCGTTCATAGAGCACGACGACGCCAACCGAGCGCTCATGGGTGCGAACATGCAGAAGCAGGCGGTCCCGCTGCTGGTGCCCGAGGCTCCGTACATCGGGACGGGGGTGGAGGCCCGGGCGGCGCAGGATGCCGGTGAGGTGGTGCTGGCAGAAGGCGACGGAGTCGTGTCCGAAGTGACTGGCGAACGCGTGTCCGTCGACTACGACCCGGGTGAGACGGACTTCTCCGGCGCCAGTCTCGGCCGGAAGGTGTACAGGCTGTCCAAGTTCCGCCGGTCGAACCAGAACACGTGCATCAACGCCAAGTCGCTCGTGTCGCAGGGTCAGCGAGTGACGCGCGGCGACATCCTGGCCGACGGCCCCTCCACCCACAACGGCGAGCTGGCTCTAGGGAAGAATCTGCTGGTCGCATTCATGCCGTGGGAGGGATACAACTTCGAGGACGCGATAATCCTGTCGGAGCGGCTGGTGCGTGACGACGTCCTCACTTCCATTCACATCGAGGAGCACGAAGTCGACGCGCGGGACACGAAGCTGGGCGCGGAGGAGATCACGAGGGACATCCCCAACCTGTCGGAGGAGATCCTGGCCGACCTCGACGAGCGAGGCATCATCCGAGTCGGGGCCGAAGTCGGTCCGGGGGACGTGCTGGTCGGAAAAGTCACGCCGAAGGGGGAGACGGAGCTGACCCCGGAGGAGCGCCTTCTCCGGGCGATCTTCGGCGAGAAGGCCCGCGAGGTGCGTGACACTTCGCTGAAAGTGCCTCACGGCGAGTCGGGCAAGGTGATAGACGTTCGGCTGTTCTCCCGCGAGGACTCCCACGAGCTTCCTCCCGGGGTCAACCAGCTGGTACGGGTCTACGTCGCTCAGAAGAGGAAGATCTCCGAGGGTGACAAGCTGGCCGGTCGGCACGGCAACAAGGGCGTCATCTCGAAGATCCTGCCGTTGGAGGACATGCCGTTCCTGGCGGACGGCACACCGGTCGACATCATCCTGAACCCGCTGGGGGTGCCGAGCCGCATGAACGTGGGGCAGGTGCTGGAGTCGCACCTCGGCTGGGCCGCCCGATGGGGATGGGAGGGCAACGAACTGGCAGCCAAACCGTCCACGGGTACCGAGCGCAAGACCCGGCCGCGCACGAACCCTGCCACTTGGGTCGCCACTCCTTCCTTCGACGGAGCCCACTGGGACGAGGAGGAGCAGGCGGGGCGTCACCCGACGATCAAGAGGATCTTCGAACGGATCAATCCCGAGGGGTCCAGCAAGAACAGGATGGTGCGCCCGGACGGGAAAGCGACGCTTTACAACGGCCGCACCGGTGAACCGTACGACCATCCGATAAGCATCGGCTACGTGTACATATTGAAGTTGGCCCACCTGGTCGATGACAAGATCCACGCCCGCTCGACTGGTCCGTACTCCATGATCACCCAGCAGCCGCTGGGTGGGAAGGCGCAGTTCGGAGGCCAGCGCTTCGGCGAGATGGAGGTCTGGGCGCTGGAGGCCTACGGGGCGGCCTACGCCCTTCAGGAGCTGCTGACCATCAAGTCGGACGACGTGTTGGGCAGAGTGAAGCTGTACGAGGCGATAGTCAAGGGCGACAACATTCCCGAACCTGGCATACCGGAGAGCTTCAAAGTGCTCATCAAGGAGATGCAGTCGCTCTGTCTGAACGTGGAGGTGCTCTCCACCAACGGGGAGCAGATCGAGATGAGAGAGCTCGACGAGGACATCTTCCGCACGGCCGAGGAGCTCGGCATCGACATCAGTCGGCCCGAGCGAGGATCGGACGAAGAGGATGAGCGCCGGGCCGGCGAGAGGGGTTTCTAGATGCTGGACGTCAATGACTTCGAGCAGATCCGCATAGGTCTCGCTACCGCCGAGGGCATTAGGACCTGGTCCAACGGCGAGGTGAAGAAGCCCGAGACGATCAACTACAGGACGCTGCGCCCGGAAAAGGACGGCCTGTTCTGCGAGAAGATCTTCGGTCCGACCAAGGACTGGGAGTGCTACTGCGGCAAGTACCGCCGTGTCCGGTTCCGGGGGATCGTATGCGAGCGGTGCGGGGTGGAGGTCACCCGGTCCAAGGTGCGCCGGGAGCGGATGGGCCACATCGAGCTGGCAGCACCCGTGGTCCACATCTGGTACTTGCGGGGCACCCGTTCGTGGTTGGCGTACCTCCTGATGGGCACCGAGGCGCGCGAGGAGCTGAAGGCCAAGCAGCTCGAGAAGGTCATCTACTTCGCCGCCAACCTGGTCACATGGGTGGACGAGGAGCGGAGGCACACCGAGACGCCCAACCTCGAAGCGGAGCTGGCGGAGGAGATCTCCGAGATCGAGCGCAACCGCGACCTCGAGATCGACCGCCGGTTCAAGAGCCTCGAGGAGGAACTGGCATCGCTCGAGGCGGAAGGTGCCAAGGACACCGAGCTGAAGGGTCGCCAGCGCCAGGCCGAGCGGGAGATCGCGATCGTCCGCGAGCGGGCGCAGGGGGAGATCGACCTGGCCCGCAGGGCCCTGGACGAGCTGAAGGACCTGTTCCAGCGCAAGATCATCGAGGACGAGCTGCTCTGGCGCGAGCTGAGCGATCGCTACGGCGACTACTTCGAGGGCGGCATGGGTGCGGAGACGATCGCCGCTCTCATAGACCGTCTCGACCTGGACGAGGAAGAAGTCAAGCTACGGGACTCGATAGACGCCACCGACGGTAGGAGGCCGCTGTCCGCCCAGCGTCGCCAGAAGGCGATCAAGCGGCTCAAGATCGTGTCGGCGTTCAACCGCCGCAACGAGTCGGGTCGGAGGATCAACGATCCCCGGGCGATGATTCTGGAAGCGGTTCCGGTCATACCGCCGGACCTGCGCCCGATGGTCCAGCTGGATGGCGGCAGGTTCGCCACGTCCGACCTGAACGACCTCTACCGCAGGGTGATCAACCGGAACAACCGACTGAAGCGCCTGTTGGATCTCGGGGCTCCCGAGATAATCGTCAACAACGAGAAGCGGATGCTCCAAGAGGCGGTCGACGCCTTGTTCGACAACGGTCGTCGGGGGCGCCCGGTGACCGGGCCGGGCAACAGGCCGCTCAAGAGCCTGTCCGACATGCTGAAGGGCAAGCAGGGACGGTTCCGTCAGAACCTGCTGGGCAAGCGAGTCGACTACTCGGGCCGATCGGTGATCGTCGTGGGGCCCCAGTTGAAGCTCCACCAGTGCGGCCTGCCGAAGCTGATGGCGTTGGAGCTCTTCAAGCCTTTCGTGATGAAGAGGCTGGTCGACAGCGACGTAGCCCAGAACATCAAGTCGGCCAAGCGAATGGTGGAGCGCCGTCGTACTCAGGTATGGGACGTGCTGGAAGAGGTGATCAAGGAGCACCCGGTGTTCCTCAACCGGGCGCCGACCCTGCACCGGCTCGGCATACAGGCATTCGAGCCGGTACTGGTCGAGGGCAAGGCGATCCAGATCCACCCGCTCGTCTGCTCGGCCTTCAACGCCGACTTCGACGGGGACCAGATGGCCGTCCACCTTCCCCTGTCGTAGGAAGCCCAGGCGGAGGCTCGA
>JAJYPS010000147.1 GCA_021795215.1 Actinomycetes bacterium | reverse complement strand
GCAAGGCTACCTCGACGCCGACGTGGCGTTGGTGGGTCAAAGCGGTCGGCCGGGACACGTCGCGGCGCCGAGAGCGGGCTCCGGCTCTTAGTATGATGAGTGGTATGACCGCCAAGTCGAAGATCGCTGTGACTCTGCCCGCGGACCTTGTGGACGCGGCCCGGACAGCAGTGAAGGCCGGGCGGGCTGCGAGCGTGTCGGCCTACGTGGCCGGGGCTTTGAGGCAGCGAAGCAAACTGGACGATCTTGACGAACTGCTGGACGAGATGCTGGCTGCGACCGGTGGACCCCTGACCGGCAGCGAGCGGGCGGAGATCGACCAGGAGGCGGGATGGCGGTAGGCACGACCCTCGACGCCGGAGCGCTCATCTCGTTCGAGCGTGCGCAGCGCAAGGCGGTCGTTCTCGTGGCGCGGGCCCGGGAGCGCGACGAGCCCCTCTCGGTCCCTGTGGGGGTCGTCGGACAGGTCTGGCGCGACGGTCGGCGCCAAGTGCGTCTGGCACGTCTGCTCGGTTCGGAGACCGTGGAGATCGTCGGCCTGGACGACTTCGGTGCCCGAGCAGCTGGTCAACTCTGCGGCACGAGGGGCACGTCGGACGTGGTCGACGCGACGGTCGTACTTTGCGCCCGAGCGCGTGGATGCCGGATCGCCACCAGCGATCCCGAAGACATGCGTCGCCTTGATCCGATGCTCGAACTGATCCTCATCTGACGCCCGTTCTCCGCCATCGTCGGGGACGGCATGACCGCAGGAAGATGCGGCGTGGGACCGCGAGCAGCTGAAGTCGCGACCCCGCTCTGGCGGAGCCACGGGGAGACACAAGCCCGCTCGCATCCGCTCATGGAGCCGTCTGTTCCAGTGCGCCGCCAGGACCCGGCGACGGCCTCACTCCAGTGCCCGGCGGCGAAAGCCCTTCATGCCGAGGGCGGTGAGACCGACGGTCGACACCGAAAGGACCAGCAGGCACAGCCACGCGGCAATGTGGGGGACGTGGGGCACGAGGGCGGCTCGCATGCCCTCGCTGGCGTAGGTGAGCGGGTTGAAAGCGGTGACCACCTGGAACCATCGCAGCCGGTCGAGGGACGGCCAGGGGTACTGGCTGCAGCCGGTGAAGAGCAGAGGGGTCAGGATGAGCGAGAACACGGCGCTGATGCGGTTGGGCGGCGAGAACGTACCGAGCACCAGCCCGATGGCGGAACCGACCATAGCTCCGAGGATCATGACCGCGATGGCCAGGGGTGCACCTGCGGCGTGCCAGGGGACCGATCCCAGCACCCACACACCGAGTGGGAACATGACCGCGGCGGCCACCAGAGCCCGCAGGGTGGAGAACAGCACCTTCTCGAGAGCCACCATGGAGGTGGGCAGCGGTGCCAGCAGGCGGTCCTCGATCTCTTTGGTATAGGAGAACTCGATCACCAGCGGCAGCATGGTGGACTCGATGGCAGTGAGCACCGCCGTGAGGGCGACGCGGCCGGGAAACAGCAGATTGGCATAGCCGGCACGGGCGAAGCCCAGCTGGGTCAGAATCCTGCCGAAGACGAACAGCAGGAACAGTGGCTGGATGATCGCCTGGGCAACGAAGTAGGGCAGCTCCCGACCGGTGACGTAGAGGTCCCGACCGAGTATGGCGAGGAACGCCCGAGCCGGGGAGACGCTGGCAGGAGCCGCCTGGACAGGTCGCGCTGCCGCCGACGGTATGGAAGCCTGGCCGGGAAGTGTCACCGGAGAGCCCTGCCGGTCAGGTGGAGGAACACGTCCTCCAGGCCGACCGTTCCGAGCGCCACCTGAGCCAGGCGGCCGCCGGTCCGGGCGACTGTCTCGGAGACCGGTCCGACGAGGCCGGCCGGATCGCCTTGGAGGTAGAGACGGACCTGCACCTGGTGCCCATCTGGGTCGGCGCTGCCGTGTCGGGAAGCGGCCCCCACCGGTCCGGAGCCGGGCCGGACCTGGTGCCCTTGCGGTGGTGGTTCGCCCCCCACCGGCTCGACGCGGGTGACGTGATCCAGTTCTCCCAGCGCGTCGAGCATCGCCACGCAGTCCCCGGTTCCGATCACGGTGACGTCCAGAGTGGCGCTGCCCGGCAGGGCCGCCACGAGAGCGTCGGGCGCGTCGAGAGCCAGTAGGCGGCCGTGGTCCACGATGCCCACCCTGTCGGAGAGGGCCTGCGCCTCGTCCATGTCGTGGGTGGTGAGAAGCACCGATGTGCCCTGACTGCGCAACTCCCGGATGCGGTCCCACACGAACAGCCTGGCGGCCGGGTCGAGGCCGGTGCTGGGCTCGTCCAGGAACAGCACGGCGGGGTCGTGCATCAGCGCCCGCGCGATCATCACACGCTGGGACTGGCCACCGGAGAACCGGTCCGGCTTCTCCTTGGACCGGTCGGCAAGGGAGAACGTGCTGAGCAGCTGGTCGGCTCGGGCGGTGGCCACCGAGCGGGGCACGCCGTGGTAGGAGGCGTGGAAAAGCAGGTTCTGTCGCATGGACAGCGACCGGTCCAAGTTGGTGTGCTGGGGAACCACGCCCAGCAATGCCCGGGCTCTGACTGGGTCCGCAGTCACATCCACCCCTGCTATTGCCGCCAGGCCGGACGTGGCCCTCACCCGAGTGGTGAGGATCCCCACGGTGGTCGTCTTGCCTGCTCCGTTGGGGCCGAGCAGCCCGAACACCTCACCTGCCCCGACCGAGAACGACATTCTGTCGAGAGCGTCGTGAGCGGCCTTCGGGTAGCGCTTTACCAGGTCGGCCACTTCCACCACCGGGGTGGTCGAAGTTGCGACGGCGCCGCTGCGGGCTCCGGCGAGCCGAGTCATCAGAGCGCTCGGGGCTCGTCCGGGGGACCGGCGGTCATGTCCAGCAGCTTCCCACAGCCACCGGCCTCCGGGGACGGCTATGGGACGGTATCCCGCCGGGCGACGTGTCGGGGCTTCAGGGGAAGGCGCTGGGAGGGCCGCCTGAGCATCTCGGACGCAGGCTCCGGTCGACGTTCTGGCGAGCCATCGGCATCCCAACTGCCTGGCCGATCATCTGGCGAGACAGAGGACCGGTCTGGAACACCTCCTGCTCCCAGATCACGCCGACGCAGGA